>JANLFY010000008.1 GCA_024653485.1 Bacillota bacterium
AGATCCCCGATCCCGAAAACCCCCTCTGTGTGCCCTGTCACTGTCGAACCCGGGTACTCGCGTGAGCACGCTTCCGGCGCGTTTCGCAGTCGCGGGTTCCAGAACGATAGGAGGGTCAGAATCACAGCGGAGCACGGAGGGCCTTCGCAGAATATCGGGCGCCAGCCGGCAGTCTTTGCCGGTGATCTGGTGAGTCAGCGGCAGAGGACGATGGGGTGGCCCAGGCTTTAGACACGGTCCGGGGCTCAGGAGCGTTGCCTCTCGAGAGGCATGGAGGAGCGCGCGAATTCGGCGGTGGCAAACAGGACTTGGAATGATGATAGGAGAATACCAGTACATCGCAAGACATGTTTGCTGCGGTCCTTTTCGCTATCGTCCTCGCAGCTACGACCTTAAGAGAAGGCTTGAGCGAAATCCCGAGACCTGGGAGGTGTTGGGCGTGGGTGTCTCCATCCTGATCATCGGGGCCGGTGTCGCGGGGCTTTCCACAGGGTGCTACGCTCAGATGAACGGCTTTACCACGGAGATCTTCGAGATGGGCGACAAGCCGGGCGGGCTGTGCACGGCATGGACGCGCGGGGGCTATACGTTCGACTACTGCATTCACAATTTGGCTGGGACCGCGCCAAGCTCACGGTATTATCGGATGTGGCGGGAACTGGGCGCTCTGCAACCGGAGAGCAACACACGGGCTGGAGCCGAGTCCACGGCTGAAGAAGCTGAACTGGCTCGACCGTACAGTCCAGAGGCTCGCACACGCCCTGCGGGTCCAGACTGGACCGACGCCGGAGGTTGTCCCGTGTATCACTACAAGGAACTGGTCCGCGTGGAAGATCCCTCTGGCAAGTCTCTCACGATTGGACCGGACATCGACAGGCTTGAGCGGGATCTAGTTGCCTTGGCCAAGGACGACACGGGGGTCATCCGTGAATACGTCCAGGGTGTGCGCGCCTTCAAGGGCCTAGATCTCCTCAGCTTGACGGGCGCGGGCATCGGCGGCGCGCTGAGACTGCTCCCCCATGCCGGTAAGGTGCTCAGGTGGATGAAGCCTACTCTCGCCGAATTCGCTCAGCGGTTCTCTGACCCCTTTCTGCGGCGGGCGTTCCGTTATGTCCAGTATGACATGCCTGCGACTCCCACGGGCGTACACCTCAGTATGATCGCGGGTATGAGCCGCGGGGACTGCGGTTGGCCGGTGGGGGGCTCGCTGGCCTTCTCGCGCGCCATAGAGCGGCGCTACCGCGACCTGGGAGGTCGGGTTCACTACAGGTCGAAGGTGGCGAGAATCCTCACGGAAAACGGACGGGCCGTCGGCGTTCGTCTGGCGGATGGCTCGGAGCACCGAGGAGACGTGGTGGTCTCGGCGGCGGACGGGCACGGCACAATCTTTGATATGCTAGAGGGTCGCTACGTGAACCAGGCTGTCCGCTCGTACTACGCCGCGGCGCCCGAGACTCAGGACATGGCCTTGCACGTGTGCTTTGGAGTGAACCGAGATCTCTCACGGGAGCCGCACGCTCTCGTTCTGCTCCTCGATAAACCTGTGGAGATCGCGGGACACGTGCGGGACAGGCTCGGCGTAGAGATCCTCAATTTCGACCCAGTCATGGCCCCGCCGGGAAAGTCCGTGATAAAGGTCCCGCTGGAGGCCAGGTATGCCTTCTGGCAATCTCTGAAGTCCGGCGGAGGAGACGCATACCGCGCCGCAAAGGAAGAGGTCGCCGCACAGGTCTTGGACTTGCTCGAAACGCGTTTTTCAGGGCTTGGCAGGCAAGTGGAGGTTACTGACGTTTCCACGCCGCTCACCGTGGAACGCTACACGGGGAACTGGCGCGGGTTGCAAGCGTGGATGCCCCCCGGCAATCCCATGGGCGCCTTTCTCAAGGGGGCCTTCATGAGCACCCTCCCGGGGCTTGGTGGATTCTTCATGGTGGGACAATGGGCGTGCGGCGTGATCGGCTTGACTACTGCCGCCTCCGCCGGCCGGAGGCTGGTCCAGTCGCTCTGCCGGCGCTTTGGACGTCCTTTCGCGGCCTTTGAGTCGGAGAGCGAGGAGTACCGACGCTGACCGCTCTCAGCCTTCAGCCGCCCAAACGAAGCGTTTCGGTCGCTTGGTCTTCGTGGGAGTGAGGTAGCCCTCTTGCACCAGGGCTTCGAGGTCTCTGTACGCTGTCGTCGCGCTGACCCGGAAATGTTCCTGATAGCTTCTGGCCGTCCAGACGCTGCCCCGTTGGGCAAGGACGAGAGCTTCGCGCACGCGTCCCACATGGTCTCTCACGGAGACGGCGCCTGAATCAGACGGCACTGTGTCTTGCCCCGTGAGGTCCCACCCGACGTGGCCCTCGGCGACCGCACTTGCCGTCTGCGTGTCGTTCCAAGGAACGGTCTCGCCGGCACCCTCAAACCCCTCCCGAAGCACGACCACAGCGGCGGATAGCCAGCGGTACGCCATATTCTGAGCTATGCCTCGCGTCTCCGCGAAGAGCCACTGCACTGCCGGATACTCCGCCTGCAACGCTGCTACGACGTTGAGCAGCCACGCCGTAGAGACTCGGGCTTCTCTCGCTGCTTTCACCATGTCGCTGAGACGTCCCTCCACCACGAGGATGCTCCTTGGCAGTTGGCTTAGCTCGGCCAGCTGCATTCTCAAGGTGCCCGATGACACGGCGCTAACTACATCACCCAGCGACTTGCGTTCCACCGCCGCCACAAGCTTGTCTCCGAAGAACACACCGTAGTCTCCCACTGGGAGCTCTCTTCGCTCTGTTCGTGCGTTCTGGCGCGGGAACTTCCAGGGATAGCGTTCCCGATGGTCTACGGCCACCGCGAGCACCCGCTTCTCCAAGCCCCTCGCGACCGGCACACGGATTCCCGGGCGTGCTGATTGCATAGTCTTCTGGGTCCGCCAGAAAACAAGCGTGCGTCCTCGGCTCTCCGTCCAGATGAACATGGAGCGACGCCTTTGGCGCCGCCTCAGAACCAAGTGGACTGCCTTGCCCGCCCGCCAGCATGACTGAACAGGGGCTGTCTCGAGCACTTCCGATTCCGCAGGCCACGCATCGGCCTCCAACTCCAGGCAGAAGAGGTCCTTGCCGTGCGGCCACGTATCCGAGGTCGCCAGGACGAGAGGACGTTCCCCGGCCACGGGTAGGGAAATGAGGTAAGGCAGCCGCGTGTTAGACTTGGGATTGCGAGCCACGATGAACGCGTGGGAAGCAGGCTCATTTCTGGAACGTGCGCCAGCGGAACTCGTGTCGTCAGTGCTCAAGAAGCCTCACCTCACCGCCCAGGGTGGCCGTCATTGACAGCCCAATATCGAACTTGCCCAGCTCCATTCTCGTACCGCGTGGCGGATATGTCAACCTGGTTTTCTGCTCGCTCCGCTCAGCGTCGCCTCTCTTCGTCTGAACCGCCAAACCGTGCGGCGGGCTCTCCTTAACAGGGACCACCACGCACCAGCTTCACGTAATGCTCATAGCGCGAGCGTCGTATGAATCCCGATTCGACGGCGTCGCGCACGGCACATTCCGGCTCAGAAACGTGGACGCAGTCGGAGAACCTGCACCTTCCGATGTAGGGCCTCATTTCCCGGAAGCACGGCGCGAGGTCCCTGGCCGGGATCTCCCACAGCCCGAATTCCCTCATTCCGGCGGTGTCTGCTACGAATCCACCGGCTGTCAGCGGGATGAGCCGCGAGGCGGTGGTCGTGTGCCGCCCCCGGTGAGTGGTCTTCCCGACTTCTCCTGTGGCCAGCTTGATCCCGGGCTCGACCGCGTTGAGCAGGGACGACTTTCCGACCCCCGAAGGTCCTACCACGACGGAGATCCTCCCTGAGAGAACAGCATTGAGCTCGTCGACGCCCTGGCCGGTCCTGACGCACGTGCGGAGAACGCGGTATCCGATCTCCTCATACGGAGCTGCCATTCCCTGGACGTCTTCTGGAGACACGAGGTCGATCTTGTTGAGACACACGATACAAGGTATGCCGGAATGCTCGGCTACGGCCAGGTAACGGTCAAGGGCCCTCGCTCTGAACGCGGGTTCAGCTGCGGCGAACACGATGACGATCCGGTCGACGTTCGCCGCGATGACTTGTTCTCCGGGGCGGTCGCCCGCCGCTCTCCGTCCGAACGAGTTGCGTCGTTTCTCAATCTCCTCTATCACGCCCTTGTCGTGCTCGAGTAGCGCAAGGCGGACGAGATCGCCCGGCGCGACCGGGTTTGTGGCGCTGCCCGTCTCCCTCACCAGCCTGCGCCTGATCGTGCAAAGGACAGCCCTGCCGTCGACTAGGACGTGGTACACGTCGTTTCCTATCTGCAGAACGAGTCCGCGGCGGAGGTTGTCCTCTGGTACGCGTTCACCCATCGGACTCCACCTCCCCGTCGTCATCGAAGCCACCGAGGAACTCATCGATGAGCTCCATGATCTCCTGATTATCGCGACGCGGCGAGCCGTGGCGTCCCGCATGCCTTTCCTGGCGCCGCGCCTTGAGGCGTTCCTTCATCTTGACTCGATTGCGCTTTTGCTCGAGGTTCTTCTTGATCCCTGCTACTTGGTGCTTAGTCAATCTATCTGCCATCGGTACATGACCTCCATTATCATCTTCGCGTGACGTGCGACAGGGTTGCTCGAGCGATCCTGTCGGTCGCCTTCGAAGCTGTCCTCAACGTCTTGAGTCCATGGCCTCCTTCCTTGTGAACCGTCGCCTATCGTGTCTGGTCGGTACACAGGAAAGCCGTGGGCGACGCCTCACCCACGGCTCGAAACTAGACAGGATGTCTCGACAAACGGAAATGCCCGCCAGCGCGGGCATACAGAGCCGGTCTAGACTCACCTGACATGAGTTGCAGGCAGGAACCCAGTTCTCTGCTCTTAGGGGTTCCCGTTCATGTCAGGGCCTTCCTTCATGCCCCGACGGCAAGGTGGGTGAGGCGAATTGTGCCAGCAGCAAACATACCCGCAATGGCCCTCTTCACACAACCCACCTCCGTTCCGGAAACATGATCCAGACGCTATAACTGTAGCACCCGAGGGAGACGATGTCAACAGCGGCCTCCCTGTTCTCTCACAAACCGTTCCCTGCGAAGTGGGTTGATGGATGCGTTCCGGCTCATAGAGGAAAACGCATGGATGTCTAGAAGTGCCCATCATGCTCCTTGCCAAGCGGTGAGCGTTGACTATATCGCGGTCGGCCGCGCAGCGCAGCCGAACACAATGTCGACGTGGATGGAAAGCACTATGGCTGGGAGCATATCGGAGATCTCCTGGCTCGGCTCGATGAGGGGCTTGCTGTGACCGTCAAGGTCAGCGATGTGACCTCCTGAGTCGTAGCGGTATATCGGCTGGCCGGGCCGTGCCATGAACAGGCGGCCTGAAAGCTGGCGGATCAGGAGATGGCCGCACGGACGACGTATGAGCCGGGAGAGACGGCGGATGGGGGGAGTGAGTGTGAATCTGGAGGAGGTTGCCTATTGCGGGTTGTATTGTGGCCTGTGTGCGAGCCGGCGGCGCATTCCAAAGCAGGCTGCGACGCTGCGCGAGTCCCTACGCAAGGAGGGATACGATCGCGGTTACTTCGATGTGCCCGGTCTTGACAAGGTGTTCGCCGCGTTCTGGGAGGGGCTCGGGCTCCTGGTCGACGTGCCTTGCCCGGGATGTCGAGCGGGCGCGGGTTTTCCCGATTGTAGCGTCCGGGCGTGCGCGCAGGAGCGGGAGGTGCTCGCTTGTCCCTTCTGTTCCGATTTCCCCTGCGATAGACTGGCGATGCTGAATCGCTACCCGCTTCTCGTGGCTGACGGCGAGAGGATGCGCCAGCTTGGTCTCGAAACGTGGGTAGCGGAGCAAGAGGCTCGAGCAGCTGCCGGATTCGCATATGCCGACGTGCGTTATCCGGAATAGCTATCGGCAATAGCCACAGACAGCCACCAACGTCTTTGCACGTGGCTGCGTCCATTTCGGCAAGGATAGGCTCACCGGGCGGGCCATGGCAATACCATGGCAATACAATGTATCATGCGCTTTACTCCGCGAACGAAGAGACGTGCTCATGCCTGTTGTAAGCTCCGAGATAACATGTCCAAATCGGACCAGGCGTATAATACGGCGTCATACTGCTGGCCGCCGATCTCTATCTCATTGCGCTTGATCTCCCGGGCTCCAAGATCCTCGTAGAACTCGCGAAACGGATTGGCGGCAAGCACCCAAACAGCCATCGAGTGGAGGCCTGCCTCGAGCAGGCTTTTCGCGATGCCAGCCACAAGCATTCTGCCGACGCCCTTTCTCTGATGCTCGGGCAGGACATAGATTGCGTGCAATTCTCCGGCGCACTCGATCTCCTCGATCTCCGTGTCCCGATTGGGGCCCCCTGCGGCGAAGCCCACTACTCCAGACACCTCGTGCTCGGCCACCAGCACGGTTAATCCACGTGACGAGTCTGAATCTGGCGCATCGGCAAGGCTTGCAAGGCTTGCCTTCCAACGGTCCTCTCCTGCAC
The DNA here is from genome assembly GCA_024653485.1 of Bacillota bacterium. NCBI lineage: Bacteria > Bacillati > Bacillota > Bacillota bacterium. Next base: position 6,494 of record JANLFY010000008.1, read on the forward strand.
GGTAATCGAGGCGGGCAAGATACGAATCAGCTATGATTCCTTTGTACGTAGCTCTCCAAGTATCCACGTGCACTCTGGCCAATATCGGGGCGTCAGCCGGAGTCGCTTTCCTGATCCTCATGAGTGACCTCACTGTCCCGCTTACGAGAATCGTCAGGACCCATCCTATGCCTTTTGGTCTCCTCAATTCGCATTGTGAGTCGCGTGGCAGGTGCGCCAGTGGCGCAACCAAGCAATTCTTCACTTGACAACAGACTCCTCCACGACAGAACTGTCTTGTTAGCCTACAGCTTGGCTTACCGCCTGGCTTGCCGCCGGCTCAGCAGTGGCGCGCGATCATCAGCGCGTACAATCACGCGCGCACGCGCGGGCGTGTCCGAGCATGTCCTTGTACGCCGCCACGTGGAGACAGGCTCGAAACAGGGAGTGGGCGAAAAGTCGACAGAACACGCATGGAGGCTAGTGAGAGCTGGTCAGAAGGAAGCGCCGGGCACCGAGCCGCAGCAGATGTCGCCAGAGACCTTCTTGCAGGCGTCACCGCCTCAGGGGCCTGGTCGAACATCTCGGAAGGCGCGCTTCGGACCGCACGAGGTCCGAAAGACGCTTCTAGGGCGCCTTGCCCGGCGCTTAAGGAGACACCCTGAAGGACATCTGGCAGGGGTCTCCGCTCAAAGAGTATTCCCCGACGTTCCCCCGGCTATGACACCGACCGGACATGGCGAAAAGAGATTCGTTAGCCAGATTCTGACTTTCTGACTCCCTCTTGCCTTCTCGTCCGGACCGTGCTATAGTACCTGCCAACAACCTAGCAGAAGAGAGGAGAGGGAAGAGATGCAGTATCATATCCGACGGTCGCTCTGCGCGACCATACTCGCAGCAAGCCTGGTGTTGTTGTGCCTGTTACCTGGAGCAAGTGCGGCAGGTGCACAGAAACGCGGAGGCACTCTTGTCATCGGTACTACGACGGACTTGGACACGTTCAACGTTCTTGTATCCAACAGCATCACGTCGTCATGGATTCTCGATCTGATGTACCCGAGCCTTCTCGTGATGGATGAGAAAGCCAACAAGATCCCCTACCTCGCGAAAGAATGGGGCTACTCCGATGGTGGCCGAGTCGCCTGGTTCAAGCTCAGAGAAGACGCCAAGTGGCAGGATGGCACGCCGATCACGGCCGAAGACGTGAAGTTCACCGTCGACGTCACGGTCAAACATAGCATAGGTTTCAACGCGTCGCTCTTCTCGTCGGTGGAGAAGATCGTCACCCCCGACTCGCGTACCGTGCAGTTCTACCTCAAGGAGCCGAGCGTGAGCTTCGCGCCGAGCGCTGGTTTCTGGCTGCGCGTCGTGCCGAAGCACATCTGGGAGAAGATACAGGATCCCAAGCAGTTCGCAAACGAGAAACCGATAGGAGCGGGTCCTTTCGCGCTAGTGAGGTACCAGCGCGGTCAATACTATGAACTCGAACCCGTCAAGCAAGGGTTCTTCGTCGAGTCGGGGCCGCCGCTAATCGATAAGGTGATCTTCAAGGTCTATCCGGACATCAATACTTTGATACTGGCTCTCAAGAAGGGCGAAGTGGACCTTTGCGCTGAGTCGATTCCGCCCGCCTCCGTGCCCGACCTCAAGAAAACAAAGGGCATCAACGTTGTTTCCGGGCCCAGCCTTGGGTACGCGTACATGATCTTCAACCTGCACTCGAAGCAGGCTGGATTCCTAGCTGATGTCCAGGTTAGGAAGGCTTTGGCCCATGCGGTGAACAAGGACATAATCAACAAGATGATCCTCGCGGGAAACGCGCTTCCGATCGCGACCGCCGTCTCCCCGGTCCTGGACTTCTGGCACAATCCCAATGTGAAGGACTATGCATACGATCTCGAGCAGGCCAAGAAGATCCTAGACGCGGCAGGGTACAAGGATACGAACGGTGATGGGGTCCGCGAGGTTCCGGCTTCCAAGGGCGGTGGGAGACTCAGAGTGAGGATCCTCTACGATTCTGGACACGCTCAGCAGCCGAAGGTCGTGCAGATCCTCAAGGACGATCTCGCCAAGATCGGAGTTGAGCTCGTGGCGGACGGCATGGAGCGCAACGCGTACCTGGCGAAGAGGAAGGCACTGGACTTCGACCTCATGTTGGGCCGCTGGGGCATCATGGACGAGCCCGCCGACTACCTCTACTTGCTGTATCACTCAGACACGTACGGAAAGGGAGGAATCAACGAATCCGGTCCTAACGATCCCGTCCTCGACAAGCTCATAGAGGAAGCTAACAAGACCGGGGACGTAAACGTCGCGCGCGACAGGGTCTTCAAGATCCAGGAGCGCCTGCACGAGGTGATACCGGAAGTCCACCTGTACGTGGAGCAGTATTACTTCGCATACCGCGACCGGTTCACCGGCTATAGGCTGTTCCCGAGCGATCTGCGCGGGCTAGTGGATCCTCAGTCGCTCTCTGTGGTCCACTTGGCTGAGTAGAGAACGACAGCGAGCTGGTGAGCCACGCGCGGACACCGCACGCACCGCGGGGATGAGCCAAAGCGCGAGGATGAACGCAGGAGGGTGCGCGGACCAATGAAGGGATGAGGACGCGCGTCGCGCAAGGGAATCATGCCGCGCGATATGGTTCAGCAGGCTATCTGAAGAACCTCGTTATGCCTACGGCCGTGGACTCAGGCGTTGCCTTTCTCGAAGGCTTCCTTTTCGGACAGCCTGAGTCCACGGCTTGGCAGTCCCGTTGCTCGTCCCGTTGATCGAACCCCCAACCTCCATCGGAGGGAACGCTGATGAGCAGATATATGGTGAAACGGATACTGCGCGGCCTGCTGACGGCCGTGGTTTCAGTATCGTTGACTTTCATCGTGGTTCGGGTCATGCCTGGGGACCCCGCCGCGATGCTCATGGACCCCAGGATGACCGAGGAGATACGACAACAGATACTGCGCGACTTCGGGCTGGACAAACCGCTGTGGGCGCAGTACCTAACATACATCGGGCAGCTGCTAAGAGGAAACCTCGGAGTATCCTTCCGGTCGCTTAGCTCCGTGACCGGGGTCATATGGTCCCGGTTGCCTTGGACACTCCTCCTCATGGGCACGAGTTTCGTCCTCACCATCATCATGGGAGTTCCGCTGGGTGTGCTGGCGGCGGTGAGGCGCGGCGGTGCTCTCGACCGAGCCATCAACGCGTTCGCCATCGTCGGACATTCTGTTTTCGTTCCGTGGCTCGCCATCACCCTGCTCTACCTCTTGGGATACATGCTGCCGTGGTTCCCGATAGGAGGCGCGTGCGACATAGGGGTGGCGGGTTGGGATGCCGTGAGGAGCATCACCAAGCATCTGGTGCTTCCCGCGGCCACTCTCACCATAATCAACCTCGCGAGCTACGTCCTCTTTCTGAGGACGGGCATGGTGGAGACGCTGAAAGAGGACTTCGTCCGGACGGCCAGGGCGAAAGGAGTGCCGGAGAACAGCGTGGTCTTCAAGCACGCTTTGCGGAACGCTTTCCTGCCCACTGTGACGATGATGGGCCTTCAGCTCGGGTCCATGGTTGGAGGGGCGGTGCTCACCGAGTCCGTCTTCGCTTATCCCGGAGTTGGAAGGCTCATCTACGAGTCGGTGATGCAACACGATTACCCGGTGCTGCAAGGCACGTTCATCATCCTCGCTTTCACAGTCATCCTGGCCAACATACTCACCGACCTGGCCTACGCTTACCTGGACCCCAAGGTCAGGTTCGAGTCTTGAGCGAGGTGAGAGCAGTGTCTGTAGCAGTCGATGTAGATGCGGCCGGCGTCGAGCCCGGGACGCGAGGTGCGCGACACCACGTTCTGGCTGTGGTGAGGCAGCTCGTTTCCAACCCTCTGGGTGCCATCGGCTTGTCGGTTCTTGCAGTGATGGCGCTGGTGGCCGTATTCGCGCCTGCCATAGCGCCTTACCCGTCGGGATACGGCAATCTGGAGGAGATGAGCCTGCCGCCCAGCAGCCGTCATCCATTCGGAACGGACGACATGGGACTGGACATCCTGGCGCAGGTCGTGTGGGGCACGAGAGTATCCATGCTGGTCGGCATCGCGGCGACCATGCTCTCCCTCGCCATCGGGGTCCCCATCGGGCTCCTTTCCGGATTCTACAGGGGGCGCGTGGACGCCCTGACTACCAGCGTGGTCGACCTGTTCCTGAGCCTCCCGGTTCTCCCACTGATGATACTGCTCGGCGCGGTGCTCGGCCCCAGCCTGACCAACGTGATCCTCGTGATCGGCTTCTTCTGCTGGCCGTCCACGGCGCGGGTCGTCCGGGCCCAGGCGCTCTCCATCGCCGAGCAGCAGTTCACGGAGGCCGCGAGGGCGATGGGCGCGACGGACGCCCGCATACTTCTGAAGCACCTTCTGCCGAACGTGTTCCCGCCGATCATGGTGAACATGGTGCTGACCATCGCCACGGCTGTGCTGTCTGAAGCGGGGCTCAGCTTTCTCGGCCTTGGCGACCCTACACAGTGGAGCTGGGGGCGCATCCTTGAAAACGCCCACCGAAGCGGGGCCTTTGTTACGGCTTGGTGGCACACCCTCTTCCCCAGCATCGCCATCATGCTCCTAGTCATGTCGGCGAATTTCCTGGGCATGGCGATCAACGAGATCCTCAACCCGCGCTTGAAGAGGAGGTAAGGCGTCTTGCAGGGCTTCGACATTCTGATAACCAACGCCAGAGTAATCGATGGAACGGGTAACGACGCCTTCATGGGGAAGGTCGGAATCAAAGGCGACCGGATAGTGCACGTTTCCCGAGAGAGCGCGCCTGTACCCTTTGGGCCGCGCGAAGGGGAAGCGTCATCGTTCCACGCGGCGAAAACAGTCATCGACGCTCGGGGAAAGGTCGTGTGTCCCGGCTTCGTGGATCCCCACGCCCACCTCGAGCTTCTCATCCTCCATCAACCGCGCACCGAGGCGTACGTGGCCCAAGGCATAACCACGGCGATCAATGGAAACTGCGGGCACTCCGTTACCCCGTACGGGACGGAGCGGGTGCTGGAGTACCAGTACAGGAACGGCCTTATCACGCAGCGATTCCGCTCCACTCCGGTACCGTTCCGGTGGAACTCGTTCGCAGAGTACATCGAGGGTCTCGAGGCGAGCGGCGGCACTACCATAAGCCATGGATTCCTGCTGGGACACGGCACGCTGCGCTGGGCCGTGATGGGCGGCGCCATAAACAGGCCGCCGAACGAGGATGAGCGCAAGGAGCTCGAGAGGCTTGTGAGGGAAGGCCTGGAGGACGGCGCTCTCGGCATGTCCACGGGTCTCGCCTACATCCCGAGCAAGTTCGCAGCCACGGACGAAATCGTGGAGCTAGCCAAGGTGCTCGCGGAGTATGATGCCACGTACGCATCCCACATACGGTACGACCTTGGAATCGAGGCAGCGACAGCCGAGGCCATCGAGATAGGCAGGCGCTCGGGGGCGAGGGTACAGGTCTCGCATCTCCACATGGGAGCGCCTGGAGCATATGAGCTCATCGCGAAAGCCGTGGAAGAGGGGCAGGACGTCGCGGCCGACACGATTCCGAGGAGCACGGGGCATCTCGTGCGCGGCGACCGGCTCGTGCAGTTTGTAATGACGATGTCTCCCGAGTACTTCGACGTCGGCGTCGAAGGGGTGCTCCAGGCCATGCGCACCCGGAAGGGCAGGGAGCTTTTCAGAGAGCAAGAGCCGTTCTTCAAGCACGACCCCGAGAAGGTGTACATAGTCAACACGGGCGATCCTGCTCTAGAGGGCAAGACTGTGGCGGAAGTTGCGGCGACGCACTCGCTGGAGCCCTCGGATCTCATCTTCGACCTCTTGCTGGCTAAAGGGAAGGCGGTGACCTTCTGGTTCGGGAAAGACAGGCAGGACGCCGCGCCGGATTTCCCGCCCGACGAGGTCATCAGGCAACCATGGCTTTCGCCTGGCACCGACATTTTGATGGTCGAGGACTGGGATCCCACGGGGTGGTACGAGCTCATGCGGCCGGGGTGCATGGTCACCTTCATGAAGCAGGCTCGCCGCGCAGGAGTGCGGCTGGAAGAGATAATCAGGCGGATGACGTCCTTCCCGGCCAAGCAGTTCCGCATCGGCGACCGGGGGGTCTTGGAGCCCGGCAAGGCGGCAGACGTGATAGTGTTCGACCCGGATACGCTATCGTACCCGTCGCTGGACGCGATGGATTACTCTGATCCGTACAAGCGCGCGAGCGGCATGGATTACGTGATCGTGAACGGCACGGTCGTGATGGCGCACGGCAAGCAGCTCGACGCGCGGCCCGGGCGACCGGTCACCCGCCGCGGGTGATACAGGCGCGGTTTTCCGCAAGCGGGCAAGCGGGAACGCGAAGGCGAAGAAGGATGGTGATGGTCGAGTGAGGCTCACGAGACCCTTTTACCTGCGCAAGATAGCGAGATGTAGACAGGCGCTGGCCGACAGAGGCCTAGACGGTCTGTTCATCCTCAACCACTTGAGCATCTGGTACCTGACGGGGTTCTTCCACTTTCCGACCGAGCGGCCCATCGGGGTGTTCATCGCCACCGACGAGGAAGTCCCGAGGTTCTTCATACCGAAGCTCGAGGAGGACCAGGTGCTCGAGGTGTGGGACCGCGACATAGAGACATACTTCGAGTATCCCGGGGTCGAGGACCCACTTTCGTGGATGTGCGGGCGCCTCGGCGAACTAGGCTACGGGCGCGGGCGACTGGGGTATGAGTCCAGTATATCTGTGGGCGCGAGAGACGTGTTGAGCGCGGTCCTTCCCGAAGCGCGCTGGACAGAGGCGGGTGACATCATAGCCGGCATGCGCCTAGTGAAAGACGAGGAGGAGATCGAGCTCATCCGCAAGGCGGCTATGTACTCCGACTTCATGGTGGAAGAGGGCGTCCGGGTCGTTAAAGAGCGGGGGTTCATCTCCGAGATAGAGATCCTCGAGGAAGTGGTCAGGAGAACCGTGGACAAGATGCTCGACGAGCTGGACCCCATCGTCTACGTGTCGGGCATCGCTGCGGGACTCGTGTGCTCAGGAGAGAGGTCGGCCTTCCCCCATGGCCTTCCGAGTAAGCGCCGGATCAGGCGGGGCGAGAACCTCATCCTCAGCTTCGGGTGCGTTGTCGGAGGATACAACGCCGAAAGCGAGAGGACCGTCTTCGTGGGGAGCCCGTCGGATGAGCAGAGGAAGACGTACGAGGCTGTGAGGGAAGCGCAGGAAGTCGGCACCATGGCCCTCAGGTCGGGCCGGCCCTGCCGGGACGCGAACCGCGTGTGTCTCGACGTGCTCCGGAAGGCGGGCCTGTGGGACTACGTCAAGCATCGCCAGGGACACGGGATCGGGATCTCCAATCACGAGCCGCCGTGGATCGAGGACGGGGACGGCACCATTCTGAAGCCTGGAATGGTCGTGTCGAGCGAGCCGGGGATATACGTCCCCGGCAAGGGAGGGTACCGCGTGTCTGACACGGTGCTCATCACCGAAGCGGGGCCGGAGAGGTTGACATCCTACCCTCGTGACATGGAAAAGTTGATCATCGACCTTTGAGGATGGGGACTCAACCAGGAGGTCACACCGCTGCCTGTGGCCCGTTGCCTACCACGCGTGACCTGCACCAGACGCAGAATGCGACGACGTTCCACAATTGCGGGGACGTTCACGAAACCGGACGCACGGCGCCGCTAGGCATCGTGCAGCGCGTAATAAGCAACAAGCAGTGCGTAGGGAGGAATGCAGCACGGGTATGAACAAAAGGTACAACGGATACAGAGCCTACCAGTACCTGGAGCCTGGAGTGGACTACAGAGACTTCGTCATGTGTAAGGAGATCGGACGCGTTCCCGAGTACTTGGTTCCGCTCACCCCGGAGCAAGAGAAACGCGCGGAGGAGATAGCCCGGGATTCGATCGTCATATCGCTGCACGATCATCCCGTGGTATTCCCGGAAGACCTCGAGCGCGACCTGTTCGAATACGCCCGCGAGGGAAGGGAGAAGACCGCGTATGAGGCGCTGTCCCACTCCTACCTTGACTGCGTGTTCGACAACATGATGGACGGAACGTGCACCATCACTTCCAAGGCTGGGTGGAAGTGGCGCGACGTGCTCTACGACCTTGGAATGAGGCTGTGCGACATCGCCCATCAGGACTTCATCATCCGTTGCGAGCGCGTAGATGATATATACCGGGCTCATGCAGAGGGCAAGATCGCCCTGGTCGCGGCCATCGAGGGCGCGGCCATGCTCGAGAACGAGGTCGACCGCGTGGACATCCTGTACGGCTTCGGCGTGCGGCTCATGGGGATCACGTACAGTGAATCGAACGCGCTTGGGTCCGGTCTGCGTGAAGACAACGACGGTGGCCTCACCCAGTTCGGGCGGCAGGTGGTCGAGAGGATGAACAAGATCGGAATGGCCATCGACTGCTCTCACTGTGGCGTGAAGACGGCCCTGGACGTGATCAAGACCAGCAAGAAGCCGATATTCCTGACGCACGTGGGCGCGAGGGCTTTGTGGGAGAGCAGAAGGCTGTTCCCCGACGACGTGCTAAAGGCGTGCGCGGACAAAGGCGGCGTCATCGGCATCGAGGCGGCGCCTCATACGACGCTCACGGAGAAGAACAGGACGCACTCCATCGAGTCGTACATGGAGCACTTCGAATACGTGAAGGATCTGGTCGGCATCGACCACGTGGCGTTCGGGCCCGACACGCTGTACGGCGATCACGTCGGCTTGCACCATGCGTACGCGGCCCATCTATCCACCAAGGGCACGCAGGGCGTCAAGCATTTCGACGAAGTGGAGTACGTGAAGGGCCTCGAGAACCCGACCGAAGCCTCGAAGAACACCCTGCGCTGGCTGGTCAAGCATGACTACTCCACCGAGAACATCAAGAAGGTCATCGGTGGGAACATCCTGCGGGTCCTGAAGGAAGTGTGGTACTAGGCCCAATCGTGCTGAGAAACGTGCTGAGAACGGTACGCACTGTCGGCCCCGGCCCAGCAGCCGGGGCCGCGCCGTCTGCGTCCGAGCCAGCAGCGGTGCGTGAACTCTCCGCGACAGCTTCCTCTCCTTGCGATCGTAGTCGCAGGAAAGCGGGATGACCGCTCCTTGTCGCGACCGCAGGTACGTGCTATCATACTATTCGTGTATACATGATCGAGTGCGCGCGTCCTCATGCGCCGGCGTGGCAGTCAAGCGTGCAACGCCGCCGCGCGGCGCGCAGCCCGTTGCGGGAGGAGGGCGACGACCAGTCGTGCGCGGGCATGAGCCGGTTTTCTACGGGGCCGTGACTGTCGGAGAACGCGGTCAGGTGGTCATCCCCCAGCAGGCCAGGGAGGCTCAGGGGATCAAACCCGGCGACAAGATGCTGGTGCTTGGCGGGGGATTCGACGGCCACGGCTTGGTGATGATCAAGGCCGACGCGGTGAGCGGTCTACTTGCGAAGTTGAGCGAGCGTGTGACCCTTCTCGAGAAGGTGTTTCGCATGTCCAAGGGAGACGCCAAGGAGGACGTCAAAGAGGAGGACGTCAAGCAGGACGAGTAGGGCCGAGTCCGCCGACACCGAGTCCGCGGCAAATGCCTAGCTTGTCCATCCCTTCGGCCTGGCCTTGCTCCAAACGAGGGGAAAGAGGCCGTTGAGAGGCATGGTGGGCCATGATAAAGCTGATGAGATTCCTCAAGCCATATAGGGCCGAGATAGCGCTGGTGGTAGGTCTCGTGTTCACTCAGACCATTTCTGAGCTGTACCTTCCGACACTTATGTCTGACATCGTCAACACGGGGATCATGAGGGGCGACATCGGCCACATCTGGCGAGTGGGCAGGCTGATGCTCCTGGTCGCTCTGGGCGGGACGGCCTGTTCCATTACGGCGGCGTTCTTGTCTGCTCGAATTGCGATGGGTTTCGGCAAGGTGCTCCGGGCGAGGATCTTCGAGCATGTTCAGAAGTTCTCGCTGCGCGAATTCGACAAGATCGGCACACCCTCCCTCATCACCCGGAACACCAACGACGTCACGCAGATCCAGATGGTGACGATGGTCATGATGCGCATGATGATAAGCGCGCCCATCATGTGCTTCGGAGGGATCATAATGGCCTTGTCCAAGGACAGAGGCCTTGCGCGGATCCTCGCCTTCGTCCTGCCGGTCCTTGCGGCCACGGTCGTCTTCGTCGCGCGCAAGGGCTTCCCTCTCTTCAGGATGATCCAAGAGAAGATCGACAGGATAAACCTCATCGTGCGGGAGAACCTCTCGGGAATCCGAGTCATTCGCGCCTTCAATCGGACGGACCACGAGAGGAGGCGCTTTCACGACGCCAATATCGACCTCACCGAGACCTCCATCAGGGTCAACAGACTGATGGCTCTCATGATGCCTACCATGATGTTCATCATGAACTCGACAATGATAGCGACCATCTGGTTCGGGAGCATTCGTGTCGATCGCGGAACTCTCGAGGTCGGCAATATGATGGCGTTTTTCCAGTACGCCATGCAGATCATGATGTCGCTGCTCATGGCCTCGATGCTCTTCATCATGATCCCCCGCGCCCAAGCCTCGGCGGACAGGATCACCGAGGTGCTGGCCATCGAGCCGGAGATCAACGACCCGTCCGCGCCGAAGTCGGCCGCGGCGGGTGGCCTCGAGGGGCATGTTGAGTTTCGCGATGTAACGTTCAGGTATCACGGCGCCGAGGAGCCCGCCGTGAGGAACGTCTCATTCCGCGCTCGTCCCGGTGAGACCGTCGCCATTATCGGCGGAACGGGGTCGGGCAAATCGACGCTCGTCAGCTTGATCCCGCGCTTCTACGACGTAACCTCCGGCAGCGTCCTCGTCGATGGCGTGGACGTTCGCGCGATGACCCAGGAAGAGCTGAGGGTGAAGATCGGTTTCGTCCCACAGAAAGCGATGCTCTTCTCCGGCACGGTCGCCGAGAATATCCGCTACGGCAAGGAAGATGCAACGGATGAGGAAGTCGCGCGGGCGGCGAAGATCGCCCAGGCCTTCGACTTCATCTGCGAAATGAAAGACGGGTTCAACTCCGAGATCGCTCAGGGTGGCGCGAACCTTTCGGGCGGGCAGAGGCAGCGTCTGGCCATCGCCCGCGCCCTCGTGAGGAAGCCTGAGATCTACATCTTCGATGACAGCTTCTCTGCCCTTGACTTCAAGACCGACGCCAAGCTGCGGGCGGCGTTGAAGAGGGAGACGGCAGGTAGCACGGTGCTGATCGTCGCTCAACGGGTCAGCACGGTCATGGACGCGGACCGAATAGTCGTGCTTGACCGCGGCAGGGTCGTGGGGACCGGCACCCACAAGGAACTGCTCAAGACGTGCGAGATCTACCGCGAGATCGTCGCTTCGCAGCTTCCGGAGGAAGAGATCGCCTGAGGATGAATGCCGTATGAGCCAAGCAAACGTAAGCAGGGACAGCGTGACAAGCAGGGACGGCGTGACAAGAGTCGGTATGAATGGGGCTTTTCAGTCACATGCAAGGCCGGTCGGTCCTATGATGCCTGGCGGTTTCAGACCCGGCAGAGGCGGCTTCGGCGGCGGACACGGATTCGGCGGGCCCGTGGAGAAACCCAAGGATCTCAAAGGCACGCTGAGGAGGTTGGCGGTCTACCTCAGGCCGATGTGGCCGCGCCTGGCGGTGGTATTCCTTGCGGCCGTCGGGAGCACGGCGTTGAGCGTCGTGAGCCCCAAAGTCATGGGAAAGGCCGTCACGAGCCTGGGGCGGACGTTCGGGATGAGGCTCATGGGGCTCCCGGCCGGTGTAGACTTCCCATACATCGGCCGCATAGTCCTGTGGCTCGCCGGCTTGTACACCGCAAGCTCGCTTCTGAATTACGTGACGCAATACGTCATGGCAGGCGTTGCTCAGAGGACCGTCTGCGACATGCGCCGCGACTTGAGCGACAAGTTCGCGCGCCTGCCCTTGAGGTTCTTCGACGGACGCACTCACGGCGAGATCATGAGCCGGATGACCAACGACATAGACACCATCGGCATGACGCTCCAGCAGACCTTGGGGCAGCTCATCACGGCGTCTATTGGAATAGTCGGCGCCATAGTCATGATGTTCAGCATAAGCTGGCTCCTGACGCTGATATGTCTCGTCACGCTGCCGCTTGCTTTCTTCGTCACAGCCACGATTGCCAGAACTTCTCAGCGCAACTTCGCGGCGCAGCAGATGGAGCTCGGCCTGCTCAACGGGCATGTGGAGGAGATGTACACCGGACACAAGATAGTCAAAGCGTTTGGCCACGAGAGCAAGGCCATCGACCGGTTCAATCAGATCAACGAGCGGCTGTACAACGCGGCGTGGCGGGCTCACTTCGTGTCCGGGATGATCTTCCCTCTGATGAACTTCATGAACAACATAGGGTATGTACTCATCTGCGCGATAGGCGGGGTGATGGTTACCAGGCGAGCGATAGAGCTCGGCGACATCACCGCTTTTCTGCAGTACCAAAGGATGTTCACAATGCCCATAGGCCAGACGGCGAATATCGTCAACATCCTCCAGTCGACGGTGGCCTCCGCGGAGCGGGTGTTCGAGCTGCTGGACGAGACCGAAGAGGTTCCTGACACCAGGGACGCTGCAGCCATTGCTTCGCCTCGGGGCGAGGTGAGGTTCGAGAACGTCAGGTTCAGCTACAAGAGGGACGTTCCGCTCATCGAGGACCTCAGCATCGAGGTCAAACCCGGACAGACCATCGCCATCGTAGGGCCGACGGGTGCGGGCAAGACCACCCTCGTCAACCTGCTCATGCGCTTTTACGATGTCGACGCCGGACGGATCACCATTGACGGGGTGGACATCAGGGACCTGAACCGAGGGGAGCTACGCAAGCTCTTCGGCATGGTGCTCCAGGATACCTGGCTCTTCCACGGCACCATAAGAGACAACATCGCGTATGGTCGCGAAGGGGCAACCGATGAGGAGATCGTTCGGGCCGCCAAGGCCGCCCAGGCCGATCATTTCATCAGGGCTCTTCCCGACGGCTACGACACAGTCCTGGACGAAGACGCCTCAAACCTCTCTCAGGGTGAGAGGCAGCTAGTCACCATCGCCCGAGCCCTTCTGGCCGATCCTGCCATTCTCATCCTCGACGAGGCAACCAGCAGCGTGGACACGAGGACTGAGACCTACATCCAAAAGGCCATGGCCGAGCTGATGCGTGGCCGCACGAGTTTCGTCATAGCCCACCGGCTTTCCACAATCAGAAACGCCGAACTCATCCTGGTGATGAACAACGGAAGGATCATTGAGACCGGCGCCCACGAGCAGCTGCTCGCTATGGGAGGCTTCTACGCGGATCTCTACAACAGCCAATTCCGAGGGGCTTACGCCGACGATCTGGCGGTCTGAAACCCGAACGTAGCCGGCCCCGCCTGTCACCCGGGATGTCGGTGCCGGGCGGGGCTGTTCCCCCTGAATCGCCCACATTCCCCCAGACTACCGATCAGAAGTGTGCTGCGCGGCCATGCAGCGAAGCCACCCGAAGCCGTCCACGGAAAAGGGCACGGCGAAAACGAAAGGCAGCCCAAAAGTAAGCAGGGATCAAAGTGGGTTTCAACGAACTATCTTGCTGTCTTGGAAACAACCCCTGGGGTTACTATCGTCCGAGCATGAGAAGCAGATCAGAAGAGAATTGGATGCCGCCCCGGGATTGAGGGGAAAGGGGGTCGATGGGGCTCGGTAAGCTCAAGGTCTCAGAGCGCAGGGAACATCCGGGAGAGCAGGGTAGAAGGAGGATACGAAAGTCTGCTGAGGGGGCCGCGCCAATGCCCGGCCGCTACAGACCCATAAGGAGGTAATCCTCGAGATGAGACTCGGACGGTTCGCAGCCACGACCCTGGGTATGGTGTTGATTCTGAGTCTAGTGCTTACGCTGCAAAGTGCGGCGACGCTTGCGAGCGTCAAGACAGGCGGCACTCTCAACGATTACTTCGCGGAGGACCCCGGCACCTTCGATGTCCAGGCTGACACGACGCTCGCTGTGTACGGCTTGGGCAGGGAGATCTTCAATACCCTTCTCAGGTACAAGGAGTCCACGCTGGAGCTCGAGCCGGAGCTTCTTGCAAAGATGCCGGAGATATCCAAGGACGGGCTCGTGTATTCGTTCGAACTGAGAAAGGGTGTCCGGTTCCACGACGGCAAGACCGAGCTTACTTCAGAGGACGTGAAGTTCACCATCGAGCGGATGCTCGGTCCCGTCGGCCTCAGCAAGTGGCTTTTCGATCCCATCAAAGGGGCAAAGGACTTCATAGCCAAAAAGGCCAGTTCCGTGTCAGGTATCGCCATTGTCGACAAGTACCGTTTCACTATCACCCTGGAGAAGCCATACGCACCATTTCTTGCCAATCTTGCGGTGCCCTCGGCCTCGATCTACTCCAAGAAGCTGGTGACCGAGGCCGGCGACAAGTGGCCGCACAATCCCGTGGGCACGGGCCCGTTCAGGCTCAAGAGATACGTCCCGAACACCGAGATCATCCTCGAGAGGAATCCCAACTACTTCGAGGAGGGGTTTCCCTACCTCGATGGGATCAACTACCGGATCATTGCTGACTCCACCACCGCACTCATGGAGTTCGAGGCGGGGAACCTCGATCTCGCGACCGTTCCCTCCGAGGCGGAGGAGAGACAGAGGCTTCTCAGCACGGGCAAGTACGAACTCCTGAAGTCGACGCCTCTCGCCACGTACTACTTTGTGTTCAACATGAAAGACCCGGCGTGGAAAGACGTGAGACTTCGAAAGGCGCTCGCCATGTGCATCGACAAACAGGCCATCATCGACTCCATTTGGGGAGGCGACGCGGTGGTGGCCACCAGCTTCGTGACCCCCGGCATTCCCGGGGCCTTTGCCATGGGCAAGGGACCCGCCCTGCCTTACGACCCCGAGGCCGCGAAGAAGCTCGTTCAACAGCTGAAGGCAGAGGGAAAGCCCGTGAAGTGTGAGGCGTGGCAGCGGGGAGGCACAGCCGTTGCCGACACCAACATCGCCATTCAGGAGATGGCGAGGCAAGTAGGCATTGAGCTGGAGGTGGTCCTCACCGAGAGGGCAGCCTTCGGCGAGGCGAGATCCAAGGGCCAAGTCCCGGCGAACTACGGGAACTGGTGGGCCGACATCCCCGACCCCGACAACTACCTGTACACATACTTCCATCCCTCTGAGATGATGTCCACGCAGTACCGGAACGACAAGGTCACCAAGCTTCTCGAGGAAGCCAAGGTGGAGACCGACCCCAAGGTCAGGGCCAGGAAGTACCAGGAAGCGGAGACGATCATCATCAGAGACGACTGCGCCATCGTTCCATTGCTTCACCCAGTTGACCTGCTTCTCGTTCAGAAGAACGTCCACGGGGTGATAATGCATCCCACGGGCGTGAACAGCTACAAGCATACCTGGAAGGACGCTCCTCAGAAGTGAGACGGCGAGACTAGAGATTGAAGTTGGAAGGCGAGCCCGGCAGGGTGAGCGGCGCACGGTGGAGCACCTAGCAGGCCGAGCACTCGTGGGAGAAGCGACTGGCTAGGGAGGACCTGGTAGAGGAGCATGGGGTAGAGGAGCATCCGGTTGCGGTCATCCGGTTGGGGTCGTCCGGGAAGGAAGCATCCAGCAGGAGGAGTACCTGGAAAGGGGCGCCCTTTAGGGGAAGGGCCCACCAGAAAGAAGGGAGACGCGCGGAGCGTGGGGTGCGCCCGCGGAACGCGTACCCCACGTCTCCGTTCCGGATCGCCACGCCTCCAGGCTCCCCGCGCCTTCTGGATGGAAATCCTCTATAGCCGCGCCCGTCGATTCGCCCTTGACGTCCGTGGCACCTTTGTGCCCTCCGTCCGCCGCACCCTAGTCTCGCCGTTCCGACGTTGTCTCGGGACCACGTCCGACGACGGCCGCACGTTTCGCGATCTCGAGACTCATTGCAGGGTGTTGCGAGGTGAGCGCTTTGCTGCAGTACGTCACTCGGAGGATTCTCATGATGATACCCGTTCTGATAGGGGTGACGTTGGTCACCTTCATTCTGATGAACGTCGTCCCTGGAGATCCCGTCATCGAAATGCTGGGCAAACGAACGGATCCGCAGACAGTCGCCATGGTGAGGAGGGAGCTCGGCCTCGACGCTCCGCTTCACATCCAGTACTTGAGGTTCCTGGGGGGCGCTCTGCGAGGAGACCTCGGCACGTCATACAAGCTCAGGCAGCCGGTTACCGCGCTCATCATGAGAACGTTTCCGACCACCGCGAAGTTGGCCTTGTCCGCCGCGGTGGTCGCGATAGTATTGGGCCTCTCCGTCGGCATCATCTCGGCGGTGAAGCAGTACTCCCTTCTCGACCATGTCACCATGGTAGGGACTCTTACCGGGATATCGGCGCCGGTTTTCTGGGTGGCGATGATCGCTCAGCTCGTGTTCGGATACTACCTCAGGTGGTTCCCGATTTCCGGGTACTACAGCCCCTGGCACATGGTCCTTCCGGCAATCGTGTTAGGGACGCGCTTCTCAGCGTCAATAGCCCGCCTTACACGCACCACGATGTTGGACGTCATAAGGCAAGACTACGTGAGGACCGCGCGAGCCAAGGGGCTGGGCGAGAGAATCGTCATTTACTCGCATGCACTGAGGAACGCGATGATCCCCATCGTGACCATAATCGGGATGCAGATCTCCGGGCTGCTGACAGGATCGTTCTTCACGGAGACGGTCTTCGCCATACCGGGCCTCGGCAGCTTGGCGGTGAGAGCCATGCAGCAGAGGGACTTCCCTCTCATGCAAGGAACGGTCCTCTTCGGAGCTGTCGTGCTTTGCTTCGGAATACTGGTCGTAGATATCTCCTATGCTTACCTCGATCCCAGGATCCGTCTGGAGTGACCCTCAGGACAAGGAGGCAAGAAGAAAGGAGATGCGGCTTCTCACACGCGAAAGCAAGATCCCGGCCGGAAAGACCCTGTGGGCCGACTCCTGGCGGAGGCTCAAGAGGAACAAGCCCGCTGTGGTAGGCCTCGTTTTCGTCCTGCTGGTCCTCTTCGTCGGCGTTTTCGCGGACCTCCTGGCGCCTGCGAGCCCGACTGACCAAGACCTGCGCGCTCGGTTCGCGAGGCCCGGGTCACCTTCCAACATAACGAGGAACGGGACGTACATCCTCGGAGCAGATCAGTTCGGCAGGGACATCCTTTCCAGGATCATCTACGGGGCACGCGTCTCGCTGACCCTCGCCATCGTGGTAGAGGCGATCACGAGGGTCATAGGAATCACCGTGGGGTCCGTGGCAGGATACTATGGCGGGTGGATGGACATGGCCATATCCCGGGTGCTCGAGGTGCTCATGGCCTTCCCCGACCTCTTGTTCTACATCGGGATAAGGTTCGCTCTGGGGTCGAGCCTGCCCGTCCTCATACTTGCGTTTTCCGCCTTCGGTTGGGCCGGGACGTCGAGATTCGTCCGCGGGCTCGTCATGCAACTCAAGGAGTCGGAATACGTGGAAGCCGCCCGTGCCCAGGGCTTCTCGAGCTCACGGATCATCGTGCGACACATCCTTCCCAACTGCCTCGGCCCTTTGATCGTTTCCATCACCCTGAGCATACCGGGGACCATCATGGGCGAGGCCGGGCTTGCCTTCCTCGGCCTCGGCATCCAGCCGCCCGCCCCGAGCTGGGGGAACATGATCTACGACTCCAGGGCGTACTTGCGGGTCGCTCCATTCTTCGCGATTTGGCCGGGCATAGCGCTGATAGTGACCGTGCTTGCTTTCAACCTGTTTGGTGATGGCCTACGGGACGCGCTCGACCCGAGGCTGAGGAGGTGATCCTCGGGTGCCGGAGGAGTTGCTTCAGGTAAGGGATCTCACCACCAAGTTCTTCACTGACGATGGCGTCGTCACCGCCGCTGACAAGGTATCGTTCTCCGTCGGAGAGGGCGAGACCTTGGGCATGGTTGGGGAGTCCGGCTGCGGGAAGTCGGTGACCTCCCTGTCTATAATGAGGCTCATTCAGTCCCCTCCAGGGAAGATAACTTCGGGAGAGATATGGTTCCAGGGTCGGGACCTGCTCCAGATGGCTCAAGACGAGATTCGGACGATACGCGGAAACAAGATATCCATGATATTTCAAGAGCCCATGACTTCGCTGAACCCCGTCTTCACAATAGGCAGGCAGATTTCGGAAGCCGTGATCCTCCACCAGAAGGTCTCGCGACGCGAGGCGAGGGAAAGGGCGATCGAGATGCTTCGCCTCGTGGGGATCCCCATGCCAGAGAGGCGCATTGATGAGTATCCCCATCAGTTGTCAGGAGGGATGCGCCAGAGGGCGATGATAGCCATGGCGCTTTCGTGCAACCCGAAGCTGCTCATCGCGGACGAGCCCACGACAGCGCTCGACGTCACCATCCAGGCTCAGATCCTCGATCTCATGCGGGAGCTCAAAGAGAAGGCGGCGATGAGCGTGCTGCTCATCACTCACGACCTTGGTGTGATAGCTGAGATGGCTCAAAGGGTCTTGGTCATGTACGCGGGCCAGGTCGTGGAGGAAGCCCGGTGCGACGAGCTCTTCGCGGAGCCGAGACATCCGTACACCGCCGCCTTGCTCAGGTCGATACCCAGGCTCGAGGCAGGCAAGATGCGGCTGCACGTCATCGAGGGGTCCGTCCCGAACCTGCTCGAACTGCCGCGCGGTTGCAGATTCCATCCGAGGTGTGGTGCGGTCCTGGATGTCTGTCGCGTCAAGACACCGGCGCTCAGCGCAATCGACGGCCGCAAGGTGAGATGTTTCCGGATGGATTCGCCCCCCGAGGCTGAGGAGGTGGCTTCGTAAGTGAGCGTGGCTTTGGAAGGGGTCGGTGCGATCGAACCCTCACAGAACCTTGTCGAGGTGGAGGGCCTCGTCAAGTGGTTTCCGGTCCGAGCGGGCATCTTCAAGACGGTCGTGGGCTGGATCAAGGCAGTCGATGACGTGAGTTTCACCATCCGGCGAGGCGAGACCCTCGGCTTAGTGGGCGAAAGCGGCTGTGGAAAGACGACGACGGCCAGGGCCGTGCTCCGGCTCATAGAGCCCACGAGTGGCCGGATCTCGTTTGACGGCATGGATCTCATGCGGTTGGGCCCGCGGGAGCTCGCACGCATGCGCCCCCAGATGCAGGTCATTTTCCAGGATCCGTACGGTTCGCTGAATCCCCGGCACACGGTGATGGAGATAGTGGGGGAAGCTCTCGCCTACCACGGCATGGTCAAGCGGGGGAAGGCATTGGAGGAGAGGGTCGCGGAACTCCTGGACATGGTCGGTTTGTCTCCGCAACAAATGCGAAGGTACCCCCACGAGTTTTCTGGCGGTCAGCGCCAGAGAATCGGGATCGCGAGGGCACTGGCCACGTCGCCGAAGCTCATTGTGTGCGATGAGCCCGTTTCCGCCTTGGATGTCTCGATTCAGAGCCAGATCCTCAACCTTCTGGAAGACCTACAGGCCAAGTTCGGGGTCACGTACCTTTTCATAGCGCACGGGCTGCACGTCGTGAAGCACATCTCCAACAGAGTGGGCGTGATGTACCTGGGCAAACTCATCGAGGTGGCGGGCAGCGAAGAGATATACGCGGAACCGCTCCACCCTTACACACAGGCGCTCATATCAGCGATTCCCATACCCGATCCGCGGCGCCGACGCCAGAGGATGATTCTCCAAGGGGACGTGCCGAGTCCATTGAACCCGCCCCCGGGGTGCAGGTTCTGGACGAGGTGCCCGGTGATGACAGATGCGTGCAGAGAGGCCCAGCCCGTTCTCAGGGATGTGGGCAGGGGTCACCAAGTGGCCTGCTTGAGATACGAATGACGGCAAAGGTGCGGCGGGTCGGTCCTTCTCACGATGCTGCGCGCCGTGCCGCGAGTCTTGCCCGCCACTCGCTCTTCGTCGTCTGCCCCCGTTGCGTTACGCCGCGCCGTGCGTATCAGAGCCTGCGCCGTATACGAGGACTTGGCGGGCGACCTGCGCAGCTTACGAAATGCGCAGCTTACGAAAACTTGGTGAGCGACGCCAGGGCGCGAAGGGCCAGGACGTAGACGAGGGGGCCGAGGCCTGTGATCTGGCCCCATGCCACCGGTGCGACCACCGACCGGTGGCGGAGCTCCTCGCGCGCGTGGATGTTGGAGAGATGTACTTCGATGGTAGGAAGACCGCATCCGGCTATGGCGTCGCGGATGGCGATGCTGTAGTGGGTATACGCCGCGGGGTTTATGACAAGACCCCGACAGCGGTCTGCGGCGTCCCATATTAGGCTAACTATCTCGCCCTCGTGGTTTGTTTGGTGGATCTCCACCGCCACGCCGAGAGCGCTCGCTTCCCGCTCGATGAGAGCGTTGATGCTGTCGAGGGTTTGGGCTCCATAGATGTCAGGCTCCCGCGCGCCCAACCGATCTAGGCTTGGACCGTGAATCACCATGATAGCGGTTTCAGCAGTGGTCTTTGCCATGTTCTCCTCTCCTATCAGAAGATAGCTCGCAATGGCTAGACGGCGCTCCGGGAAAGTCAGAGGGGATCCCGCAAGAGCAGTAAGAGCAGTGCGGCACTCCTCCCCGAATGCCTCGCCTTCACGCCACCACTGATGTACATCTTCTCCACATCAGGGGTCTCCTGAGATCGATTCTCCAGGAACCACGAGCCTGCCTCCCGGATCGCTGCGACCCCGGGGGCACCCGCGTGAGGCCATTGGAGCCGTGGATAGGCTGTCAAGGTTCACCGAGGCTCTTCCGGCCACGACTATCTCGTCCGCCAGGGCTTTCGCGGCACGGTCCTCGCAAACGGAGCATTTCCCTATGGATAGCGGCAGCACGACGCGGAGCTTGCCTCCGCGGACTTTCTTGTCGAGGGCCATAGCGGCTAGGATGGACTCGTGGAAGACGCCATCACACCCGGCGGGGATCGACGTTGGCAATCCAAGGCCTGCGAGCGCTTGGCACACCCGTGCTGAGTCTTCCCCGCTAAGGCAACCCAGCCGCTCAGACGCACGACAAGCAGCGGCAAGACCTATCGCCACCGCCTCTCCGTGCGTCCAGCGACGAAAGCCGCCTGCCCGCTCGATGGCGTGTCCAAGGGTGTGCCCAAGGTTGAGGAGCAAGCGGTCCCGTGTGTCCCGCTCGTCCGTAGCCACGAGCTTGGCCTTGACCGCGACCGCCCTGCGGACGATGTCCTGACACAAAGCGGGCTCCCGCTGGAGAACCCGGGCCGCGGCAAACCTGGAGCCGTTCGAGCGTCGACGCCCCGCGGCGCATCGACCGTCCCTCGCAAAGGTATCGCCACCGCCCGCGACTCGGACAACCTGCTCCAGTGTTTCGAAGAGCTCTGGATCCCCTATGACGGAGGCCTTGATCGCTTCAGCAAGACCGCTCGTGAAGTCGCGCAGAGGCAGCGTTCCCAGGGTAGCGACGTCTGCTATGACGGCCGTGGGTTGCCAGAACGTGCCTGCCAGGTTCTTGGCCGCTCGGAGATTGATGGCGGTCTTGCCTCCTATTGAGCTGTCCACCATTGCCAGGAGCGTGGTTGGAACCTGGATGAGCTTGATGCCCCGCATGTACGTGGCGGCGAAGAACCCCGCCACGTCGCCCACTGTGCCGCCTCCGAGGGCTATGGCCAGCGAGTCGCGGCCTATGCCGCAGGCCGAGGCGAAGTCGTACAGTTTTGCGAGTGTTGAGAGGCTTTTCGCTCTCTCCCCATCTGGAACCATCGCCCAGACAATGCAAGGATCGCGGCCTAGCCAGGCGCGAAGGCCTTGCTCCAGACGCTCTCCGTAGAGCAATCGGATGAGGGGGGTGGTGATCACGATGATCCTGGTCACGATGATCCTGGACGGAACGGTGCCTGGCGGACTCGGGAGGGTGCCAGGGTGGGCGGGAATGGCGCCACGTTGGCTCGGGATGCCGCCCAGTGGGTGCAAGCCGCCTGACTCCAGGGTCGATCCTGGGCTTGAGGGCGTGGGTTCAGCGGCTGCGACGGGCTCATCGGGCGCACCCAGCGTGGAGAAGGCGGCCCGGTACGCATCTGGCCGGGCGAGGATGCCGTGCCCGAGAACGTAGGAGCACGTGGAGGCTCCCGCAGTGATATCAAACTTACACCAGCCCTGGTCACTCCGTCCCGCTGGTTCTCCCACTGCGAACGCGCCTTGCGCCGCGCCCTCGGTCCAAGCGAAGGACTCTTCTTGAGCGCGGGCAGGTCCGCTCATCTCGTGCGGCTCCCACGGCTCAGGCCCTCCTACGCCCTTATCCTGCTTGTTGCGGTCAATGCGCGCGGTCCCGCGGGAGGAAGTGACACGCCGCGTGAGCTCGCGGGCAATCTCGCGCGCGATTTCGTCGGGGCTCTTGTCATCGGTATCTATCGCGATGTGCGCCAGGCGGTAGCCGGCCTCTCGCTTGCTCATGAGGGATCGAACTTGCTCGATGTCGGTCTTCCCTACGAGAAGCGGCCTGGTGCACTTGATCTCCGCTTCCCCGGGCCGCAGGCGCAGGCGGGTGACGACGCTTTCGGCAGAAGCCCGCAGCCAGACTAGCACGCCCGTCTGCCTCAAGATCTCAACGTTTCGTTCGTTCATGAGAGCTCCGCCGCCAACGGAGATGACGGTATTCCTCAAGAGAGCTGCCCGCCTCACGGCGCGCGTTTCCAGGCGTCTGAACCACGCCTCTCCGCGAGTGCGGAAGATCTCGCTGATGGTCGAGCCCGCCTCCGCTTCGATGAGAGCGTCTGTGTCGAGGTGAGCCATTCCGAGCAGCGATGCGAGGCGTGCGCCGACGCATGACTTGCCCGCCCCCATGAATCCCACGAGTATTACGTTGTCGCGCGAAACAGTCTCGCTCGAAACACGTTCGCGTGCCACTAGAATCCTCTCCCATCTGCGCCGCGTTCGCGCCTGCACCCGCACCGTCGCCCTGTTTCCTCGAGGTACGCAGCCACGCGGGCCGCGATCTCGGCGACGCTGTCGCCGCCGAACTTCGAGAGGAAAGCGTCAGCGAGCACCAGAGCCACCATGGCTTCCGCCACCACTGCGCATGCGGGGACGGCGCACGTGTCGGCGCGTTCATAGTGGGCCGCGCCTTCGCGTCCCGTATCGAGCTCTACCGAGCGCAGCGGTGCTCTCATGGTGTTTATCGGCTTCATGACCGCGTCCAGCCACAGAGGCATTCCGTTCGTCATGCCTCCCTCGAGGCCGCCACCATGGTTGGAACGCCGTTGGATTCCCAGCGCCGAAGCCTCCATTTCGTCCGCTGCGGCCGTGCCCACGAGCTCCGCCAGTCGGAAGCCATCGCCGATGCCGACGCCCTTGACCCCTGGAATGCTCATGACGGCCTGGGCCAGCCGCCCGTCGAGGCGCAGGTCCCATTGCGCATAGGTGCCGAGGCCGGGGGGAAGCCCCCACGCAATGACCTGGAATACGCCCCCCACGCTCTGGCCGGCGGACGCCGCCTCATCGATGCGCCGCATCATCCTCGCTGCCGCTCCTGCGTCCGCGCATCGGACGGGGGACGACTCGATGGTTTCCAGGAGCTCCGGGCTCGGCGCGCCTACCAAGAGAGACTCCAGGATAGGGGCCCACTCGCCCCCGATGCAGAGGACGTGGGAAGCGACGGCGACTCCCAACTCTTCGAGCAGCTGCCTCGCGATGGCGCCCGCCGCCACCCTCGCGGCGGTCTCCCTCGCGCTCGCGCGCTCGAGTACGTTTCGAATGTCGTCGTGTCCGAATTTGAGGGCGCCTGCCAAGTCAGCGTGTCCCGGCCTGGGCATCTTTATGGGGTCCGCGCAGGCGTCAGCGTCGTCCCAAGGGGCCATGACACCCACCCAGTTAGGGTAATCCAGGTTAGGGATCTCCAGCACGATGGGTGAACCCATGGTTAGCCCGCCCCTAATGCCAGCAGTGACGCGAGCCTGGTCTCGCTCTATCTCCATGCGGCGCCCGCGTCCGTAACCAGCCTGGCGCCGGGCGAGGTCGCGCTGGATGTCCTCGGGCCTTACGCGAAGACCCGCTGGGATGCCGTCCAGCACGACGGTGAGAGCGGGGCCGTGTGACTCACCGCCTGTCATGAACCGGAGCGCGCTCAAGGCCTTCACCTCCCAGCCGATCCGCAGCTGCGGCCGCAGCGTGGAGCGCCAGCTCCATCGCCTCCACCGCCTCGGATGGCGCCTTGTGACCCGTCCACGCCTCGAAAGCCGGGATCGCTTGGTGGAAGAGTATCTCTAGCCCAGACACCACGCGCAGGCCCAGGGACCGCCCCTGTAAGAGGAGCTTGGTCGCGGCTGGTCGGTAAACCATGTCACACACGATGCAGTCCCGGGACGGGGAGATGGCGTCGAGGACCTCATCAGGGACCGGGCTTGAGCTGGGATCGCGCGTCACGGGCGTGGCGTTCACCACAATGTCCGCGCCCTCCATGGCGTCCACAAGGGTGCGCAGGTCATCGTCTTCGCGAAACCATGGGCGCACTTCGGCTCGGAGACGCCCTCCACCAGCCGTCAGGGCGACGTCCCTCAGGCGCAGGGCGCGGTCGCGGCCGCGGTTGAGAATTACGATCTCCCTGGCTCCGGACTGGGCTAATGCCGCGGCGACACCCCTCGCTGCGCCTCCCGCTCCGAACAGCACCACTCTGCGGCCGGCGGGGGTCTGCCCTCTCTTGGCCAAGGCGCGAAGCAGTCCGACTCCGTCGGTGTTGTCACCCACCAGAGTGTCGCCGGTCTTGATGATCGTGTTGAGCGCACCGGCGACTCGGGCTCTGGAAGTCAATCCGTCAACTATGGATACGGCACCCTCCTTGTGTGGTATGGTAACGTTAGCGCCCACCACCGAAGGCAACCTGAGCACAGAGCCCACGGCTTCGAGGGTTCCTGGGGGGACATCAAGTGGTCTGTAGCACCAATCGAGCCCTACGGCTCTGAAACCCGCTTCGTGCATCGGTGGAGACAAGCTGTATCGCGCGGGCCAGCCCAGGAGGAGTACGACCCTTGTCCTAGCCACTTCGGCTTCCTGCTTTCGCTCCATCTCATGCAAAGGAACCATGCCTCCTTGATCCCCCTAGCGTGCCAGCGTTGATCAATACCGAATGGGAGCGCTCTGTGATGCCGTGCGACCCTCGGCGGGTTCGCCGGACTCCTCGGATATTGCATCCCCCGCATTCAGGGCTCGGAGCGCTGAGAGAAATCCTGGATACGACACGCGTGTCGCCTCCCACCCCTCCACAACCGTCGTGCCGCTGGCGATCAAGCCTGCCACGGCAAGCGCCATGGCCATGCGGTGATCGCCTCGAGCCGACACTCTGGCTCCGCGGAGCCTGGAAGGGTGGATGCGGAGCGAGTCGTCGGCTTGGCTGATACGAGCGCCCATCTTCGAGAGCTCCTCCACCACAGCGGCGACCCTGTCGGTCTCCTTGACCTTCAACTCGGCGATGCCGCTGATAGAGGACGGGGTGCTCGCAGCACAAGCCAAAACGGCGAAGATCGGGACCTCGTCGATCATACTCGGGACTGCGGCAGGCGGAATGTCAACGCCTGTGAGGGGGCCGCCGTGCTCCACGCGGATGTGCGCGCGAGGCTCAGGTCCGTCGCAGGGCAGCGGCTCGAGATGTACCGACGCGCCCATGCGGGCTAGAACTTGGACGAACCCGAGGCGCGTCGGATTCGCGCAGACGTCGAGCGCGGTGACGCTCGACCCCGGGAGGGCAGCTGCGGCCGCGAGTATGAACGCGGCGGACGACGGGTCACCTGGTACGGTCAGCTCAAACGGGTGGGGCGGGTGCCCACCGCATACGGTTACTTCTCCGGGACTACGCCAGGCATCACGTTGATCATCTCCGTCGCCACAGGGCCAGGCAGCGACGGCGTGCAGCGCGTCTCCGGAGCCACGGCGCGTGTGGCGGAAGCTGTCTCCGGTACACCCGCGCTTGCCGGCTTCGCAGCCGACCCTGCCGCCGTCGACGCCGCTGACGCCGCGGTCAGTGCAGTTGCGCGAGGCCCACGAGCAACCATCTCCGCCGCCGTCGTGGCGATCGCTGCTACCTCTAACCGCGCTGACCGGGCTGCGGCCAGCTCCAGCCGGCGTCTGCTTCCTCTTGACAGGGACACCCGCGAACCTTAGGAGCCGCTCTGTGTGGTCGCGGGACCAGGCCGGTTCGACCACAGTCGTCTCGCCGTCGGAATACAGGCCTGCGAGCAATACGCACGATTTCACCTGTGCGCTTGCGACAGGCAACACGTGCCTGAGCGCGCGGAGACCCGCGTCCCCCGCGCCCCTGATCACGAGCGGAGCCAGGGTGCCTCCTGCTCGCCCGTCGACCCATGCGCCCATGGCGCGGAGCGGGACCGCGACTCTCGCCATCGGTCGTCGCCGTAGGGACTCATCGCCGGTCAGCACGAAGAGACCTTCCTGACCCGCAAGGATGCCTGCTAGAAGCCTCATTGTTGTGCCCGAGTTGCCGGCGTCAAGGACGTCCATGGGTTCCGCCAACCCCCGGAGTCCGCGCCCGGAGATCACGAGCAAGCCGCCGTTGTCATAGCACACGCGGACGCCCAACGTCTTCAGGCACCGCAGAGTAGAGATGCAGTCCTGCCCGGACGGGTAGTTGCGCACCTCGGAATCGCCGGGGCAAATGGCCGCCAGCATGGCGGCACGATGCGCGATGGACTTGTCGCCGGGAGGCTCGAAGGACCCGCGCAGAACGACGCCCCCTCCCGAGACACGAAGCGAATGGGCCGATGGCCGGGCTTCCGGGCTCCCGGCGTTCAGATCATCGTTCTCGGCGTTCCGATCATCATCGTGCTGGAGGCCATTCCGCGCGTCGAGCTGAGTCCCGGCCTGCGGGCCGTACTGCACTCCGCACCGTGTGCCACACTGCACGCCGTGCCCGTCGAATCCGAAAGCCGCCGTCTCTTCCCGTTGCGCTGGTGCGGCCAGGTCTCGCTCTTCTCCCCGTCGCGTCCTCACTTCAGTTGCTTCCCCCCGTGTCCCGCGCGTCCACCGCGTTTCTGCTCTTGTTCATCCTGCCCCTGTTCGGGCCTCCGCCCTAGCTCCCGGTCCTGCTCCCGCACCCACTCATGCCCCTGCTGCTCCTCCTACTCCTGCTCCTGCTCATGCTCATGCTTGTGCTCCTGCTCATGCTTCGGCCCTTCCTGCTCCTCGTGAGCCCTGCTCCTCGTGAGCCGGCCCTCAGATTTCTCCGGATTCCCTTCGTGCCCTCGAGCTTCAGTCCAGCAATCAGTCCCGCGGGGCCCCTTCTTCCATTGAGCCTTCGACGCACCATCACGCCACCATCAATGCATAATCCATGCATCATCAATGCATCGGGCTCGTCCACGCGTCTCGTTTACTTGGCTGCCTCGGTCTCGGCATCTCCTGCGTTGCATCGTCATGTCGCGTGGGTGCGCCGCCGAACCCCCGAAACTCTTGCGTCCGCTCGATCCAAGTCTGCCTGCTTGCCTGCGCTTTCGCGAGGAACTGCCTGACCCTTGCGGCCCGCAAGCGCGCTTCCTGGTCCGCCTCGGATGAGACGGTCGATGTCCGGGCATTGGTGATGAGAGCACGCACCTCGTCGAGCTCTCGTTGGAACTCGTCGAGCGCCTCGATCACCTGGCTTGCATTGGTCGCGAGCATACCGGCGCCCATGTCCGGGTCGCCCGATGCCACGCGCGATGTGTCCCGAAATCCCCCCGCCGCGAGATTCCAGATGGATGGGCGGACCTTGGAACGCTCACCCACTACCCTAGCCAGGCACGCGGCCACGACCAACGGGAGGTGGCTCGTAGCGGCCACCATCGCGTCATGGTCTCCGGGTTCCATTACTTGCGGGATAGCCCCAACCGCTTCACACAGTTCGATGACCGCCCTGACGTCGATGTCCCGCGCCCACGCGGCCGGGGTCAGCACGTAACGGCATCCTTTCAGCAGACCTGACGAGGCGTGCTCCACTCCGCTCTTCTCGCTCCCGGCCATGGGGTGGCCGCCCACGAACGGGACGTCCGGAGCGAGGTGCTTTCGCGCGAGATCGAGAACGTAACCCTTGGCGCTCCCGACATCAGTGACCACGGACGCCTCCGCTCCGCGGGCTCCCTTCAGACAACGTCCCAGCTCTGCGAGGACGGATGGCATCGAAAGGAGCGGCGTCGCCACAACGATCAGATCGGCGTCTGTCGCCTCATAAAGCGCTCTTGCGGAGCGGTCCAGAGCCCCAAGTGCGACCGCGCGGTCGGCGGATCGCTCGTCGATGTCGAAGCCCATCACCGCGTAGCGTCCTGAAGCTCGAAGCGCCATCGCAAGAGAACCGCCGATGAGGCCGAGGCCGACCACGAACACTCTCTTTCTGTCAGCCGAGGCGGACGAACCCGCCGAACGCAGTTGGAACTGGCTCACGGATACCACTCCTCTTCTCGTCGCCATTTGCGTCAGCCAAGGTCTTCCCATCCGCGCATGTGCTGCTGGCGCCGTCAGTCCGCCCGCTCGCGCTCGCTTCTCTTGCACTCTGCGGGCTCACCCTTGTCGGGCTCGCCTTGCCTGCGTTTGCTCGACCTTTGTTCGCACGCTCTAGGTGCGCTGTTGCCGGTCCCACCTTGAGCGCGCTGGCCAGGGCTCTAGTCGCGTGCCTCGCACGCACCCACTGTGTCGAGCCTTGATGGCGCAAGGACCCTCCGCCCGATCGCCTCCGCGACCGGCCCGAGCCTGCGCATCATGTCCGCGAATGCTTCAGGCCTCACCGACTGCGGGCCGTCCGACAAGGCGCACGCCGGGTCGTCGTGTACCTCTACCATCAACCCGTCCGCTCCGCACGCCACGGCCGCGAGCGCCATCGGCACCACCATGTCCGCGCGTCCCGTGGCGTGGCTCGGGTCAACTATGACCGGCAGATGGCTAAGTTTCTTGACGACCGCAACGGCTGACAAGTCCAGAGTGTTGCGGGTGGACGTCTCAAAGGTCCTTATGCCGCGTTCGCAGAGGATCACATTGTCGTTCCCCGCGGACAGGACGTACTCCGCCGCCATCAGCCACTCGTCTACGGAGGACATCATCCCTCTCTTGAGTATGACGGGCTTTCGCTGCAGGCCGACCTCGTGAAGGAGAGCGTAGTTGTGCATGTTCCTGGACCCTATTTGAAGAGCGTCCGCGTATGTGCAGACGAGCTCGACGTCCTGAGGGGAAACCACTTCTGTTACGACGGGTAGGCCGGTTACCTCGCGCGCCTTGGCGAGGATGCGAAGACCCAGCTCGCCGAGGCCTTGGAAAGAGTAGGGGGAGGTGCGAGGTTTGAACGCCCCGCCCCGGAGAACGGAGGCGCCCCCCGCCGCCACGACGCGGGCTATTCGGATCATGGAATCCTCGCCTTCCACGGCGCAAGGGCCTGCGATCACCGGGACATCCTCGCTACTGCCTCCGAAGAGGACTCCTGCGATAGGGACGGGACTGCGGTTCGGAATGAACTCCCTGCTTGCGAGCTTGAAAGGCTGCAGGACGCGTACCACCCGCTCCACGCCGGGTAGGAAAGCGATTGTGTCTGGATCGAGGCGGCGTACGTCCCCTATGAGGCCTACGACCGTGCGCTCCTCGCCCCTCGACACATGCACTCTAAGGTGTGCGTTCTCGGCAATGCGCATCACGCCATGGATCTCGTCGTCAGTGGCGCTTTGTCTCATTATGACGATCATGCGTTCTTCCTCCCAGCTCCATGTGCCGGCTATCAGCCTTGTTGCTCTTGCGTCCTCGCTCCGAACCGCATCCGATCCGCTCCGATCCATCTCCTTTAGCCGTCTCGCAGTCCGCGCTTGTGTCTGCGCGCGCAAGGTCCGGGCGGAGGATGGCAGCCTCTCCCAGGTATACGTGAACGGGCCGAGCTTGGGCGCACCTGTCCGGCGACGACGACCTCGCGCGGCGGCGAGTCCGCCTGTGCACAGCGGCGCGAGCATCTGCCGGAAGCCTTCTCGCAGCCTGACGGTTGCCGCACCTTGCGAGGCAGGGCCGGGTGAACAGGGCAGCTTGGCTGGTCCTTCGGTCCTGTGCCGCCGAGCGGTCCTGTGCCTCCGGGGCTTCCGCACGGCGGCACAACAGAAGCACTCGCAGGCAGGACGAAAGCGCTCCCTCCACCGGGATCTCGACCCCACACATCATGGGCACGGAAGACCAGCCTGCCTCTCTCGCGGCAGCGGCGGGAAAGGCGGCGTTGAGGTCCGCGGTTGTGGTGAAGAACGCAAACACGACGCTTTCGACATCGAGACGGTTCCGGTTGAGGATGGCGGCCAACAGCTCGCCCGTGGCTTTGGCCACGCCTTCTTTCGTGTTCGCGACGGGCGCAATTGCGCCACGTATTGCGAAAACCTCATCGCCCATCGTCACGCCACCCTCCGTTCTCATCCCAGCTAGGTGCGATCACCGCATCACCCGCCGCGCCTTGATGCGTGCGTGCACACCGTGGCCGCGCACCCTGGCAGCACGCCGGCCTATGCGGCGTGGCTGCCTGCCTCACCGGGTCCGTGCATCGCGGCTGCGGACCGAGCCTGCGCACAGCACGCAGCGTCCGGAGGTCAAGCGGGGCGGTGGTCGGGCCGTGGTCTTGAGCATCGCGAATGATGTGGGATACGAAAAGGGCTACCCCGTGAGGGGTAGCCCTCGCACTTACCCGGTTGACCTAGCCCTGGCCCCAGAAACCCGAGTTTCCTTGGGCTATCGGACGAGTCCCGTCCAGAAAGCGCCGCTTCCCAGGAACCTCGGCCTCAAAGAGCTGCTTCCCGGCTAGAGGCCGCCTTCGCGACACGCACAACGCGGTCGCGGGACGCCACCGCCGGCGCCAACTGACATGCGATGTTCTCCCCTACCGTACTACCGTCCTGCTCGAAGACCTTTAGTTACCTTGTCGTCACATGCGTGTCTCGCGGCGTCGCTCTCGTGGGAACCTGATGCCGCGAGCACCGCGTGCTCTCACGTGAGCGGGATTCGCTGACCTGGCGAACTTGAGCCGGCCTTAGCAGCCCCGGCTCCGGCCACGGCCCCGGCCCGCGCAAGTCTCGCTCTGCCCGCCCAGACCTACCATACTGCATGGCTGCTTATTAACACGAAGTATAGCATCCTCAGGTTGTCCGCGCAAGACTCTGATCTTGAGTTCCTTCGTCTCTGCTGAAGTGCGAAAGCCTCTTGGGATGTCGAGAGGACGTGGGTGCTCGCTGCGTGGGTCAGCGGGCGGAGCCTCGCCTTCTCCGCGCGCGCCTCCCCACCCACGCGGCGCTCACGGCGCTTTCGTTCTCACTCCGCCGGGATGGCCCTGTGCGCTAAGGCCAGGCCTACGTCGTCCAAGTGCAAGAGTCCGACCTGAAGAAATACCGCCACGGACAGGTGTTCTCCGCGGCGGGCGACGCCCACCTTGCCGCCCACGCTGAAGCCCGCCGCCCTAGGCATGAGCTGAGCGAGTGCTTCGCGCGCCGCGCCTGTTACGGCACCCTCGTGAGGATGAGACGGGGAGATGACGCCCTCTCGCTTGGCCGCCACGAGGATGCTTTCCACAGCGCGCGCGATGGACTGTACGAAGGGCCCGCCGACGTCCACCGCCGCGGTTTTGATTCCGGCTTCGGTGAATGCCCGCTTGAGCTCCCGCTCGTGGTCACGCGATGTGGACATGGCCATCTGCACCGCCGCTCTCGCCACCGCGGCGCTCGGTCGTTCGCAATTTGCGTTCGAATCCGGCTGCATTCCTCGAGCACCACCTCTCGTAGAGACGCGCTAGGAGACGCGCTGGGAGACGCGCCAGCCAGGGGACTGAGCCAGGCGCACCCGGCGCTCTCAGCTCTTTCGCATGACAGACGCGCAGGACAGACGCGGGAAACCCGCGACAGAGGCAGCCGAGGCATCCCCGGCAGGGCGCTTCCTGCCTCGCAGCCGCGCTGCGCCAGCGCCGTGACGCCGTTCAGGAGCATGCCAGCGGCCATGGCCTCACCTGCCCACATTCTATACCAGCTTTCCGAGTCGCGTCAAAGTGACACGTGGCTGGCCCACTGGTCACGGAGTCGAACCTTCGAGAGTGATGGCGTTTGGGGACAAGCTCTCCCTGCTTGCCTGCCCCCTAAGCGCTCATCACGAGAGCGCGCGCTGAGAGGTCGGCAGTCTCCGGGAGGCGCCGTCGTGGGCCCTCGACTTCTGCGCCTACCGAAAGCGCCGTTGCCGCTACACAGCACTTTGCTCATGTGATAGAATCGGTCCTGGAGAAATCCTGGACATGAGCTGGAACCCGCTCGAGTGGGCGCGATAAACCCTGGCCGGCGCCGGGTCGCCGAAGATGCGAGCCGGGCGTTGTGCGGAGGAGTGGATGACCCGATGCTGGCGGCGAGGCTGTACGGACCAAACCAGTTGCGCTTCGAGCAAGTGCCCGTCCCGGAGCTGGAAGAGGGGGAGGCCCTCATACGCATTGCTGCGTGCGGCGTCTGTCCTAGCGATGTCAGGCTCTTCACCGGCAATGCCCGGCTACCCGTAGGCAAGGTGCCGTTCCTTGCGGGACACGAATGGGTCGGAGAAGTGGTCTCCGTCCGAGTGTCCGGCCCAATTCAGTCCGCCATCCGGCCAGGTGCGCGGGTGGCCGCCTGCTGGCTCTCGTCTTGCGGCGAGTGCGAATTCTGCCGCCGTGGCTACCCAAACTACTGTGTGCAAGACAATCGTGCCCGGGTTACCGGCGGGTTCGCCGAGTACGGCAAGGCACCGGTCACGAGTCTCTGGGAGCTCCCGGCTTCCCTTGCGTATGAAGAAGCCGTCTTCGCCGAACCCCTCGCTTGCTGCGTGAACGGGCAAGAGAGGAGTCGCATTGCAGCCCGCGACGAAGTGCTCGTGATAGGCGCCGGCCCTGTCGGGTTGCTCCATGCCCAGTTGGCTCACGTACAGGGTGCGAGAGTCATCGTGTGCGACCTGGCGGCCGAACGCCTAGAGATCGCGCGCGGGCTGGGCATAGAGGAAACGCTTCTCATCGGTGACGTCACGTCGCCGTCCATGGCTTACCGGCTTGCGGCCGAGCGGGTCCGGAAGATGACGGAGGGGAAAGGACCCGACAAGGTCATAGTCGCCACAAACTCGGTGGACGCCGTCAGTTGGGCCTTGGAGGTCATCGCTCCCTGCGGAATCCTCAACGTTTTCGCCGGCCTTTATCCTGAAAGTCACCTGAGCCTTGACCTTAACGCAGTACACTATAAGCAGGTAACCATCACAGGGAGCCACGATTTCAACCACACGCACTTTGATGCGGCCGTGAACCTTATCGTTCGAGGACGTGTCAATGTGAGGAAGTTGATAAGCCACGTGGTTCCACTCGCCGAGCTGGAAGAGGCCTTCCGCATCGTGGCCCAGCGCCGGGGGATGAAGGTCGTAGTGAGCCCGGACCGCTTCGAACCCTCGCGCTCGTTGTGAAGGCAGTACCCCTACGCTAGACTCCTACAGACCCTCGGAAAACAGCCGCAACCTCCCGGCAGTCGGGAGGGATACGCCACCGGCTCCTCATACCTCACGCTAGCGCGATAATGGCGGAACCTGCTCGCGACTCGCGTGCACCCGCCTTTGCTGCACCATCAACACGAGAAACGCAAGGAATCGCGGCCGCAATTGAGTACGTCGCGAACGTGAAAATTCCTATCGGTAGAAAGAAGGAATTTACCACAGGGCGACGAATGATCCAATCACAGCACATCTGTCCAGATCATGTGCACATATGTTCCAGATGCTATCGTGCGGAGTCTGCAGGATGCGCTGGTAGGCTGGCAGACGCGCTGAATTGCGCAGCCCATGAACCCGGTGGCACGGGTTTCGACCGCCGGGCGCAGCGCAGCCGCAACCGTAGCCGCAGCTGCAGCCGCTGCAGGTGGCATACGAGCAAGGAGGACGCAGCATTGGTTCCCAAGAGCATGCTGGCAGCAAGGTTGTACGCTCCAGGTGACATCCGCGTGGAGCGCGTTCTGGTCCCCCAGATTGGGGAGGACGAGGTTCTCATCAAGGTCGTGGCAGCGGGGATATGCGGATCAGACCCGTCAAGGGCCATGGCCACTGGTGCCTATTCGTATCCCATCACTATCGGGCACGAGTTCGCCGGCGAAGTGGCACTGAGAGGCGCGGGCGTGACAAACGTGTCAGAGGGCGATCGCGTCACGGCGATACCTCTCATTCCGTGCGGGTCGTGCATGTACTGCAAGAGCGGCCAGTACAACCTCTGTGATCATTACGATTATATCGGTTCCAGGACCGACGGAGCGTTCGCTGAGTACGTGAAGACCAGAGCCGAGAACGTGCTCAGGCTTCCTGACACGGTGGATTTCGAGACTGCGGCTACAACGGATCCCGCGGCTGTCGCTCTGCATTCTGTGAGGAAAGCCGGGGTTTCCGTCGGGGACACCGTTGCGGTGCTGGGGACGGGACCGATCGGGCTCTTCACGGTTCAGTGGGCCAAGATAGCGGGTGCAGTCATGGTGTTGGCCGTCGACGTCTACGACGAGAAACTCCAGATCGCCCGGGAGCTCGGAGCAGACTTGTGCGTCAACGCCAGGAATGAAGACCCTGTCGAGGTCGTGAACCGGGTGACGAAGGGACGGGGCATCAACCGGGTCATAGAGACTGCGGGCGTGCCCCAGACGCAACGCCAGGGGTGTCTGATCGCCTCGAAACTGGGATCGGTGGTTTTCTGCGGCATATCCCACGCAGGTCTCGACCTTTCTGAAGTGGCCGTCGACAGGGTGATGCGCCGTGAGATCTCGGTGATCGGGTCGTGGAACTCGGGCGATGTGACCGTGCCGCACGAAGATGACTGGAGGACCACTCTGCACTTCATGGGCGAGGGGAGACTGGTTGCGGCGCCCTTTATAACCCATCGAGAACCGCTGTCCAACGTGCCCAAGCTGTTCGACGACATCTGGAATCGCCACGTGGTCCACGGAAAAGTCCTGTTCCTGCCGCAACTAGCGTAGTCTCCCGAGGCTTTGCAGGGGGTGCCCAAGACATGGCCCGAGGCCTCTACTATCTGGGAATAGACGCTGGGACTCAGAGCCTAAGGGCGGGGCTGTTCGATGACCGCGGACGCGCTGCTGCGCTGGAGAGCGAAGAGTACCCGCTCTATCAGGAAAGACCTGGCTGGGCTGAGCAAGATCCGGATGACTGGTGGCAGGCCGCCAAGAAGGCGGTTCGGCGCTGCCTGCGATCAGCGGAAGTGAGCCCCGATCAAGTTCGCGGCGTCTCAGTCGACGGGACTTCGTCGACTGTTGTCTTCCTGGATGCGTCGGGCAGGCCCCTCCGGCGCGCGATACTCTGGATGGACTCTCGGAATCCAGATCAAGCTGCGACCATCACTGCCACCGGGCACCCTCGACTGAGGTACGTGGGTGGGCAGGAATCACCTGAGTGGATGATGGCGAAAGCCCTTTGGGTCAAAGAAAACGAATCTGAAACCTGGCGCCAGGCCGCGCGGGTGATGGAGCAGACCGACTGGCTCATTCTCAGGCTCACCGGTGAGTACACGGCGTCCCGCTGTAACGCCACGTGCAAATGGCATTATTCGCTTCCTGACGGCGGTTTCGATGAGAGTCTGCTTGCCGCTTCCGGGCTGCTTGAGCTTCGGGATATGTGGCCTCAGCGAGTGCTGCCGATCGGCGCTCTCGCGGGAGAGCTGACCTCTCAGGCAGCCGAAGAACTCGGCCTTGAGCCCGGCACTCCCGTCGCGGAAGGCGGCATAGATGCGCACATAGGAATGATAGGTCTCGACGGTCTGGAACCCGGCAGGTTATCGGTGATTCTCGGGACTTCCAACGTTCACCTCACCAACAGCGAGCAGCCCGTGTTCCACCGTGGGATATGGGGCCCGTATCCCGGCGCCATGCTGGAGGGACTTTGGCTAATCGAGGGCGGACAGATTTCGTCCGGTTCCATAGTGCGGTGGTTCCGCGACGTGTTCATGACGAGCGGTGCCTGTGCGGGCGCGGCGTCAACCTCAGATCCCTATGAGACCATGAACCGCGAAGCTGCCGAAGTGCCTCCTGGGTGCGAGGGGCTGGTAGTGCTCGATCATTGGCAGGGAAACAGAACACCGTTGCGGGATCCGCTCTCACGAGGGGTCATTCTGGGGCTTTCGCTAAAGCACGGGCGTGGGCACCTGATTCGAGCGATCTTCGAAGCGTGCGCCTTCGGAACCAGGCAAGTCCTGGAAACATTCCGAGAGGCCGGCGTTGAGGTCCATGAGTTGAGGGCGTGCGGCGGCGCGACCAAGAGCCGGTTGTGGCTTCAGATATACGCGGACGTATGTGGCGTGCCGGTCGTCCTGACGAAGGTGAGAGAGGCCTCCGTGCTCGGCTCCGCGATCGTTGGAGCTTTTGGCGCGGGCAGATATAGCTCAATTGAGAAAGCAGCAGCATCAATGGTTGAGGTCCATGAAGTCGTGCAACCTGACACAGGCGTAGCGGACGTATACGACTTCTACTACAAGAGGTACCTCCAGACGTACGAGGCGAACCGAGACATACTTCATTCCCTGGCCGCCAGAGCTCTCTCAAAGGCAGGTGGCTGAAACCACGGAGGCCTCTCCTCGCAGGTCGGAGCGCATTTCCGGACGATGGGGGTTTCCAACTGGGATTGCTCTAGGGGAGGTGGTGATACGGGGACGCAAAGCGCAGGATTCGTGAGGAGATGACCGTCAACTACCTCGGAACATCTCAAGTACTCATGGACAAGGGGAGGCAGAAAACATGCTGAAGAGACTCACCTTTGGTAAGTGTGTGGTAGTTGGAATGGTCCTGGTGCTCTTGTTGGCGTCTCTCGGCGCGAGCGTGGGTGCTCAGAAGCAGTACCGCTACACGATCGGGTTCTCTCAGGTGGTCATGAACTGCCCCTACTATCTCGCACTCTATCAGGGCGCGGTTGATACCGCCGAGCGTCTCGGAGTGAAGCTGATCTGGCTCAACGCCGACAACATCGTTGCGCGCCAGATCGCAGACATGGAGGACCTGATCACAAAGAA
Source organism: Bacillota bacterium (assembly GCA_024653485.1). Classification (NCBI taxonomy): domain Bacteria; kingdom Bacillati; phylum Bacillota; species Bacillota bacterium. Next base: position 43,458 of record JANLFY010000008.1, read on the forward strand.
GGTCAACGGAATAATAGTGAACCCCGTAACCCCGACCGCGCTCGACTCGGCTGTCAAGAAGGCGCTAGCGGCGAAGATCCCGATAATCTGCGCTGACAGGGAGCTTGCAGAAGGCCACGTCGGCTACGTGGGAATCGATCAATGGAAAGCCGGAGAGCTTGCGGGCGAGCTCATAGGCAAGACCCTGAACGGCAAGGGCAAGGTCGTGGAGATCGCGGGCGACCCGGGAGACTCGGCAGGCAAGGGTCGTGGCGGCGGGATGCACGCTGTGCTTTCGCAGAAATACCCCGGGATCAAGATCGTGGGCCCCTACATCGCTCACTACAACACAGCCGAAGGCATGGCGAGAATGGAAGAAGCGCTCGCCGCACATCCCGACGTGAACCTCGTCTACGCGCATAACGACGCCATGGCTCTCGGGGCCTTGAAGACCCTCCGGGCCGCTGGAAGGAAAGACGTCTACGTCGTGGGCATCGACGGGCAGCGCCAGGCGTACGAGGAGATCATGAAGGGCGGTCAGTACATCGGAACCGTTATCAACAACTCATACGAGATAGCAACAAAGGCAGTAGAGATGATGGTAGACCACCTAGACGGCAAGTCGCATGCTCCTCGCGTCATCACCGGCACGATTCTCGTTACCAAGGAGAACGTCCAGAAGTACTACAATCCTGACAGCATCTTCTAAGAAAGCCCCGGAGGCCGGTGCGGCGCTGCTTCACCACAGCGCCGCACCGGCCGGCTGCCGGATTACCTCGGTCTTGTGGCCGGATGAAACGGAGTCAGAAGCATGGAGCACTGGCAAGCAGTACAAAGGCAAGGGCAAGTCGGGATGAGCAGACGGGAGCGCATCGGCGAGCGGGTCCACGCATTCTGGGGCGCTTACAAACTGCATATCGTGTTCGCAGTGCTCGTGGGCATATCGGGATTCATGTCACCGCAGTTCTTCTCTGTCGAGAACGTGATGAACTTGCTGCTCAGGTCGAGTTTCGTGGGTCTCGTCAGCCTGGGGATGACGTTCGTGATTCTCACCGGCGGGATCGACCTCTCGGTGGGCGCCGTGTTCGCCTTCGCAGGAGTCCTGCTTGCTACCGTGCAGCACGGCTATCTCTTCAGGTTCATGCCCGAGCTGACAGCGGGCTTCGAGCAGTCCGGCGAGCTGGCGCCCATAATGCCGTTCGCGTTCGCCTTCCTCCTTACGGTCGGCTTGGGCGCTCTGTTGGGATTCCTGAACGGAGTCCTCGTGACGAAGGCAAAGATGCCTCCATTCGTAGTTACGCTTGGAACGATGGTCGCGATTCGTGGCCTCGCGTTCACGTATACGGCAGGGTTTCCAATCCCCGGTGTGACATCGGAGGTTGAGTGGATAGGCGCAGGCCAGCTGGGCGCTCTGCCTGTACCGGTCCTCATCTGGGGTATGGCCTCGGTTGCTTGCATATTCGTCCTCGGCCGCACCGTCTTTGGGAAGAAGGTGTACGCCGTCGGCGGCAACGAACGCGCGTCGTGGCTGTCCGGCATAGACAGCGACAGGATCAAGATCACGGTCTACACGATAAGCGGTGTCCTCGCCGCGCTTGCGGGGATTCTGATGCTCGGCAGGATGGGCGCGGCTGAGCCCCGGGAAGGCGCCGGAATGGAGGCCGACGCCATCGCGGCAGCGATCATCGGAGGAACGGCGTTGACAGGCGGCCGGGGGAGCATCGTGGGGACTCTCATAGGCGCGCTGATCCTTGGTCTAATCTCAAACTTCCTCAATCTCATGGAAGTGCCGCCCTATCCGCAACAAGTGGCCAAAGGTCTCATAATCATCGCGGCGGTGCTGATGCAGGGCAGCGCTCGGCAGCGATGAGCGCTGACTCGTCTTGGTGGTGATTGAGTTGGCTGACGAATTCGTGCTGCGTATGGAGCACGTGTCGAAATCGTTCCCTGGTGTCAGGGCTCTGCACGACGTTTCTCTGGCGGTGCGTCGGGGCGAGATCCACTGTCTGGTGGGTCAGAATGGCGCGGGGAAGTCGACGCTCATGAAGATCTTGGGCGGAGCCTACCGCATGGACGCAGGGCACATACTCCTTGACGGGGAGAAGGTGTTCTTTCCTAATCCCCACGCGGCCTTGAAGGCAGGCATATCCGTCCTGTATCAGGAACTAGCTTTGAACCCGTGTCTGAGCGCGGCCGAGAACATCTTCCTCGGGCGTGAGATCAAGACCCGGCTTGGCGTCGTGAACATCAGGGGACAGCAGCAGGAAGCGGAACGCCTGATCAAGCCCTTCGGGGTCGAGATAGACGTCCGAGTGCCGGCGGATCAGCTCAGCATCGCTCAGCAGCAGATAGTAGCCATCGGGAAGGCTCTCTCCTTCAAGGCGAAAGTCATCGTGTTGGACGAACCGTCCGCTGTCTTGACAGTGGAGGAGCTCGGCAGGCTGTTCAACACAATGCGGGAGCTCCGTGAGGACGGAGTGGGCATCATATACATCTCGCACCGGCTGGAAGAGATCTTCGAAATAGGCGACCGAGTCACCGTCCTGAGAGACGGCGAGGTCGTGGGCACGTTCGACGTATCGGCTGTGAACGAGTCCGACCTGGTCAGGATGATGACCGGCAGGGAAGTGGTCAAGACCGGCGGCCGGCTTCGTTCGGAGACAGGCAGGCCGATGCTGGAGGTCGAGAACCTTTCGCGCCGCGGAGTGCTCCGCGATGTGAGCTTCCAGCTGCGTGCCGGTGAGATCGTCGGCGTGTTTGGACTTGTTGGGGCCGGCAGGACAGAACTCGCGCACGCTCTGGTCGGCGCGGCGAGGCCGGATTCCGGGCGGATCGTCGTCGATGGCGTGGAGGTAACGCCGGCCTCTCCACAACACGCATTAAGGATCGGTATAGGCTTGGTACCCGAAGACAGGAAGAGACACGGCCTCGTGCTCGGCATGAACGTCGCCGACAACTCGACGCTCGCAATCTGGGATAGGCTGGCGCGTCTGGGGATAGTGGACAGACGCTCCCTCATCGCGAGCGCCCAGGAGTCCGTGGACGAACTCAGGATCAAGACGCCGTCTCTTTGGGCGTTCGTGCAGAACCTGAGCGGGGGGAATCAGCAGAAAGTCGTGCTTGCCAAGTGGCTTGCCACGGCTTGCAAAGTGCTGATTCTTGACGAGCCGACGAGAGGGGTAGACGTGGGAGCGAAAGCGGAGATCCACGAGTTGATCAGGGCAATAGCGGACAAAGGCAAGGCACTCATCGTGATATCGTCGGAGCTACCTGAGATAATGTCGCTAAGCGACAGGCTCTTCGTCATGCGCAAGGGGAGCATCGCCGGAGAATTCCTGCCCGCGCAGACCACGCAGGAAGATGTGCTTGCCTGCGCCATGGGGGTGAAGGTGGCGTGAGTGGAGCAAAGCGGCAACAAGTCGTGACCGCGCCGGCGGCCGGCGCAGGGCTGCGCGGGTCGAGCACCTGGATCGGTGGGTTGAGGCGCAACAGCGTATACCTCATGTTCGTGGTCTTGGTAATCATCAGTGCGCAAGTCTCACCGGCGTTTCTGACTTGGACCAACATCGCCAACCTCCTTCGCCAAGCGAGCTACATCGGCCTCGTGAGCATTGGCATGACCTTCGTAATCATCTCCGGGGGCATCGACCTTTCGGTTGGCTCGACAGTTGCGGTGTCAGGAGTGTTACTCGCTTACTTGTTCCACTGGGGCGGCTACAAAGGGTACGTGGTAACGCTCTCGCCTGCCATGCCGACGCCGTTCATCGTCCTCTCCGCGCTTGCTGTAGGCGGACTTGTGGGGCTCTTGAACGGAATTCTCATAGCGAAGGCACAGATACCTGCCTTTGTGGCGACGCTGGCGACCATGGTGTCTGTCAGAGGCATCGCATACATGCTCGCCGGGGGGCGTACCATCTTCGGGCTCGGCGAATCGCTTTCGGTGTTGGGATTCGGGAACGTGGGTCCGCTTCCCGTTCCGGTGATCATATGGCTGGGTTGCGTGCTGGCATCAGGGATAGTGCTGAAGAGGACTGTCTTCGGACGCTGGGTGTATGCTGTAGGTGGAGACGAAGACTCGGCGAGATTGTCGGGGATCAACTGTGATCGTCAGAAGGTACTCATGTATGTGGTGGCCGGCGTGTTCGCGGCGCTTGCAGGTATGCTCATGGCTTGCCGGATCGACCAGGGAGAACCGCGGCAGGGCGAGCTTTTCGAATTGGACGCCATCGCTGCGGTGGTCATCGGAGGCACGAGCCTCTCAGGGGGCCGGGGTGGTGTGGGCGGCACCGCGATCGGGGTGCTCGTTCTCACGCTCATCACAAATGTACTGAACCTCGTGGGTGTTCATCCTTTTCCGCAGCAAATCGTGAAAGGAACAATTATCCTTGGTGGCGTATTCCTACAGCACTGGCTCGCCTCGCGGAACTAGAATGCAGCTGGCGTCCGCGGGAGCGCAGATTCTGTGTCCGGCGGTGCACACATTGTGGGCGACCTTGAACACATCCGCGGCCTTGTGCGAGTGGCGAAGCTGTACCATGAAGAAGGCCTCTCTGAACAGGAGATAGCTCGGCTCGTCGGGACATCCCGTTCAACTGTCTCGCGTATGCTGACGGAGGCCAAGAGGAGAGGAATCGTCCGAATATCATTCGCCAAAGAGAACCGGACGATCACTGAGAACGAGAATGAACTGAGGGAGAGGTTCAGACTCAAAGACGTCGTCACAGTCCCTGCGCTCGGAGACGGGTCGGAGGGACGACTGAAGGAGCGTCTTGGGGCTGCTGCCGCGGCCTACGTCTCCGAGATGCTCCAGCCCGGACAGCTTCTGGGCATATCCTGGGGGACCACTCTGTTTGAGGTGGCTCTGAAACTGCGGCCTCACAGGGTGCCGGGCACTCGCGTAGTGCAGTTGAACGGAAGCGTGGGGCAAGGGCGAGTTTCCTACCTGGGAGCGCGGGTCCTGGAGATCATCGCCGCAAAGCTGGGTGCCCAGGCGTTTTCGTTTCCTGCCCCTGCTATCGTTGGAGACCCGGCATTCTGCGAGGCTTTGGTGCGGGAGCCTTCGATCGCCGAAGCCCTCGAAGCTGCCAGGAAATGCGACGTAGCCGTGTTCACCGTGGGAATCGTGGATCCGTCGTGCGTGCTGGTGGAGACCGGCTACCTGACGGCTGACGACATCAGGGGCTTGCGTGCCCGAGGGGCTGTCGGGGACATATGTTCTCGGTTCTTCGACGGTTGCGGACAGATATGCGACCCGGACCTCGACAGGCGAACCCTAGGCCTGCACCTGTCCGATCTTGCGTCGATCCCCATCAAGATCCTTGTCGCCGGAGGGCAACGGAAGGCGGCAGGCATACTGGGCGCCTTGCGCGCTGGCTACGCGGAGGTCTTGATAACGGACGAGACTACGGCCAGCGAGGTCGCAGCCATGGCGAGGGGGGCTGCTTCAGTGCGGCCGAACGCGACGGACGCCGCCGACACGGTCGCTGTACACGCGCGTACGACTCTGGGCAATCGATCTCGTTGCGGTGGAGGAGTTGCTTCGTGAGCATCGTCGACGATGACGCGCTTTGCGCAAAGGCCGCGAGGCTCTACTATGAAGATGACTTGACTCAGGCGGAGATCGCTCGGATGATGGGGGTATCCCGACCGGTAGTGTCGCGGTGCATATCTAGGGCCCGCGCCAGGGGCATCGTCCGTGTGGAAGTGTTCGATCCAGAAGAGGATTGCCGAGAGAGAGCCGAAGTCATCAAGCAAGCCTTTGGGCTCAAGAGCGTGTTGATCGTTCCTCACTTCGGGTACAACGAAGAGCAGGCCAAGGGGGCCGTCAGCTCGGTTGCAGCATCCTATCTCGACGGCATCGTCCGCGACGGCAGCGTAATCGCTGTTTCGTGGGGCACGACCATGTACGAGGTGGCGAAGCGCCTTGTTCCGCGACGGCTGTCGGGGGTCAGGGTGGTGCAGCTGAATGGGAACGCGAGGGCCAGCCGGACTCACGAGAACGCCGCGACGATATTGATGAACTTCGGCCAGGCGTACTCCGCGGAGTCGTACTCGCTGCCGGTCCCCGCGGTCACGCGCAGCAGGGCCCTGTCTGCGCAGCTTCTCGCCGACCCCACCATAAGGTTCACCATCGACCTGGCCAGGCAGGCTGACATCGCCATTTTCAGCATAGGCTTCCCCGACGCGCGCTCAATCCTGGTGGAAGCTGGGTACGTCACCGTCCAGGAGATAGCGGGGCTCGTTGCCCGTGGCGCGGTGGGCGACGTGTGCTCGAGGTACTTCGGCATGAATGGCGAAGTCATCGATCCCGACCTCGACGCGCGGACGATAGGGATCGGCCTGGACGATCTCCGGAGGAAAGAGCATTCCATCGGGGTCGCTGCGGGCGCCCACAAGGCGAGAGGAATTGTGGGTGCAGCCAGGGGCGGGTATGTGAACACGCTCATCATAGACGAACTCGCAGCCCTCGAGATGATGCGCCTCGTCTGAGAGCCTCTCGAGTCCTGCTTCACGAACCATCCCTCCGGCACGGTCGGCCCGGGGTGGATTGAGGAACGCAGAAAAGTCCCAGGAAACTGAGGTCGCATTGGAGGATTTCCGGGGGAGACGGCGAATATCCGGACATGAGCACAGATGTGCGCGTGCGAGCACGCATGTGCGGCGGCTGGGCCGACGCCGGAGGCAACGCCCGGGAGTGAGGGCATGGGTACTACCGCGGACCGAAAAGACGCCGAGCTCCTGGTGGAGATCGCGCGAATGTACTACGAATACGGTCTCGACCAGCAAGAGATCGCAGAGAGGGTGGGCCTATCGCGCAGCCGCGTCTCCAGAATGCTGACGAGGGCGAGAGAGGCAGGCATCGTGCAGGTCACCATAGTTGACCCTTTCAGGGAGGAGTCGCTGCTTGCCCAGGAGCTCCAGGACAGGTACGAACTGAAGAGGGTCGTCGTGTGCCCCATCCCGCGGTCGAGTCAGGCTCCCCTGGCTTGGCACCTGGCGCAGGCAGCGGCCAGATTGCTGAGAGAGATCGTCCGCGACGGCTCCGTCGTCGGCGTCTGCGGCGGAACGACGATGCTTGAAGTGGCGCGGGCGCTGCGTCCGCTGAGGCGAAAGGACGTGAGCGTCGTCCAGCTCGAGGGGACGCTGTCTGGGAAGGGCGAGGCGCTGATCCACGGCAACGAAATCGCACTCTTGTTTGCAAGGGCGTTTGGGGCCACGCCCTTCTTTCTGAGCGTGCCCGCGATCGTCGCCCACGAACGGGTGAGGGAGGCGCTCCTGAGCGACCGTAACGTTGCCAAGGTCCTCGATATGGGTAAGCTCGCCTCCATCGCGGTCTTTTCCATCGGGCGTCCCGATAGGTCCTCTCTGCTCGTTCAGGCTGGCTACTTTTCGGCGGAGGAGATGGACTCGCTCGTGGCCGCGGGGGCTGTCGGAGATCTCTGCTCCCGCTTCTTCGCAGAGGACGGATCCGTCTGCGACGACTCGCTGAACAGGAGGACGATCGGGCTGGAGCTCCAGGACTTCACTCGGAAGGATTTCGCGGTGGCGGTCGCGGGCGGCCCACAGAAGGTCGCGGGGATTCGAGGAGCTCTGCGCGGCGGGTTCGCAAACGTGCTCGTCACTGACGAAGCGACGGCCAGACAATTGTTGGACGAAGACGCACTTGCTGGAAAGGCGAGGTGAGACGGGAATGGCGCTTGACGCAGACCTTGAGTCGATTCAAGAGGCGCGGGATGCGGTGCGTCGTGCCACCGAGGCCCGAGCGAGGCTGGCGTCGTTCTCACAGGAACAGGTCGACCGGATCGTGGCAAAGATGGCGGAGGCCGGGCGGGCGAACGCGCGCGCCCTCGCGAAGGCGGCGGTCGAAGAGACGGGTTTCGGGGTGTATGAAGACAAGGTCACGAAGAACCTCTTCGCGAGCGAACGCGTTTATGAGGCCATCCGAGGTCTGAGGACCGTCGGCGTCATCCGGTGCGACCGGTCGCGCAGGGTTGCCGAGATAGCCGAGCCGGTGGGCGTGATAGTGGCCCTCGTGCCGTCCACCAATCCCACGTCCACGGTAATATACAAGAGCCTGATAAGTCTCAAGGCCCGAAACCCCGTCGTCTTCAGCCCACATCCTTCTGCGTGCAGGTGCAGTTGCCAGGCGGCGCAGGTGATGGCTGACGCGGCGGCCGCCGCTGGAGCGCCGAGGGGGGCGATCCAGTGCCTGGTTCATCCGACCAAACAAGCCACGGATGAACTCATGCGCCATCCTGACACAGCCCTCATACTCGCTACCGGCGGATCGGCCATGGTGAAGGCGGCGTACAGCGCGGGCAAGCCCGCGTACGGCGTGGGACCAGGCAACGTGCCGGCGTTCATCGAGCGCACGGCCGACATCAAGAGGGCCGTGCAGGATATCCTCTCGAGCAAGACGTTTGACAACGGCACGATCTGCGCGTCCGAGCAAGCGATAGTGACTGAGTCGGTCATCGAGGACAAGGTCGTGGGGGAGGTCAAAGCTCAAGGAGGGTACTTCCTGAACGACGCGGAGGTCGTGGCGATCTCGAAGACCGTGGTGACGTCTGGGGGCAACATCAACCCGTCCATCGTGGGAAGGAGCGCTGAAACCATCGCCAAAATGGCCGGCATCTCCGTGCCGGCCGGAACTCGCGTGCTCGTTGCGCGTCTTTCGGGAGTCGGTCCACAGTATCCGCTCTCGAAGGAGAAGCTCAGTCCCGTGCTTGCCTTCTACGTGGAGCCTGACTGGCAGGCGGCCTGCGAACGATGCATCCAGATTCTGGAGTTCGGAGGCATCGGCCACACACTGGTCATTCACTCGCGAAATCCCGTCGTCATCAGGGAGTTCGCCATGAAGAAGCCCGTTTTCAGGATCCTGGTCAATACCCCTTCATCGCAGGGAGCCATCGGAGCTACAACGGGCCTGGACCCCGCGCTGACCCTCGGTTGTGGAACGTGGGGAGGCAGCATAACCGCGGACAATGTCGGACCTTTGCACCTGGTCAACGTGAAACGCGTGGCGTACGGTCTCGACTTCGACGGTGCCGAACAGCTGTACGAGGGGATGCTGGAAGGGGCCGCGGGGGCGGACGTCACCTGCACGCTTCCCGGCATGATCGCTCGCCCGGGGAACACATCGCGTCGGGCGAGTGTGGAAGAGCTCGGGTCGGATGCGCCTGATACGCGGCCAGGATCCAGCCGGCGCGGCCTCGTTCCCGCCATCGTCGGCCCGGCGGCCGCGGCCGACAAACCGGTGACGGGTCTCTTCCCGATCATCGCGAGAGGAGGGTCGGGCAAGGAATCGGCTTCCGTCGGGCAACCTCATCAGACCAGGCTAGTCACGGATGAGGATATCCGGGCGGTTGTCGACAAGTTCTTGTCCGAGATGGGTCGTGGGAGGGGCGGCTGACGCGGCGTAGATGTCGCGTAGATGTCGATCGTGACGTGGCGACCTCGGGGCGGCTTGAGACCTGGGTCGGCGCGGCGGCGGAGGATAGACGGAGTCAGGGCGGGACCACGTGAAGACATGCCTTGCGAACGTACATTGCGACAGGGGGGCGGGACCGGTGGTTCAAGACGCACTGGGGATGGTTGAGACTAAAGGACTAGTGGGGGCCATAGAGGCTGCCGATGCCATGGTGAAGGCGGCGAACGTAGTGCTCATCGGCAAGGAATATATCGGCGGCGGGTACGTGACGGTCATGGTCCGCGGGGATGTGGGGGCAGTCAAGGCGGCGACAGACGCTGGAGCGGCCGCTGCCGCGAGGGTCGGGGAGCTAGTAAGCGTGCACGTCATCCCGAGGCCCCATGCGGATGTGGATGGAATCCTGCCGAGAGCGTGAGGCTTGATTCATCGCGTGCCGCATGACGCATGGCATGCTGCAAGGAGCGCGCAGTAGGCTCATGCTGCGCCATGTGTCGCTTTCGCGCGGCGGAGGCGGGTTGAGATGGACCACAGCTCTATTGAGGATCTCGTGGCAAAGTGCGTGAGAGAGCTCGAGGCGAGGGGTCTTGTCGTCCCCGGGGTCCTCGGGGTTCCTGGAGTCCCCGGAGCTTCCGGAGTCCCCGGAGTCACTGGCGCTTTTCCCGCCCCGCCTCATGATCGGCCCGCTGGCGGCGCTGGCGGATGGGCGGTTCCGGTGGGCGTGTCCAGTCGCCACGTTCACCTGTGTGCCCGGGACTTCGAGGCGCTCTTCGGAGTGGAGAGCGCGAAAAGGGGTCTTGAGAAGCTGCGAGACCTGTCGCAGCCCGGGCAGTTCGCGGCGAAAGAGATGGTCGCGCTCGTCGGCCCCAAAGGGAGCATACACGGCGTGAGAGTGCTGGGACCTCTGAGATCGAGAACCCAGATTGAGATAAGCCGCACGGACGGGTTCGCATTGGGGGTCTCTCCGCCGGTTCGCGACTCGGGCGACGTCGACGGGTCCGTCGCCATGACCCTGGTCGGCCCTGCTGGCGCCGTGAACCTGAAAGAGGGCGTCATAATAGCGACCCGCCACATCCACATGAGCCCGCGGGATGCGTCTTCATGGGGCCTCCGCGACGGCGACCGCGTGGACGTGGAGGTTGAAGGGGTGCGGAGCCTGGTGTTTCGTGGCGTGCTCGTGAGGGTGAGGGAGGACTTCCAACTCGAGATGCACGTCGACACCGACGAAGCCAACGCGGCGCTCTTGCGCACCGGAGACGTGGTCAAGGTAATCGGCAGGAGTTCGGGCGGAAACGGTTAGGCCGTTTGGACGAGTGGTTCGGGAGATGGAGCTGGAAACGATTGGAGCCTTGTGACGGCTCTGGAGGGGTAGCCCCGTGGGTCTGGCGATAGGTCTCGTGGAGTTTGCCAACGTGACCAAGGGCATAGAAGGAACCGACGCGATGGTCAAAGCCGCCGACGTCGAGCTCCTGTTGGCGCGGCCCACCTGCCCGGGCAAGTTCACGACCATGGTGTCCGGCGACGTGGGCGCGGTGAAGAGCTCGATCGCGGCAGGGACAGCCGCGGGCGCTGAAGCCGTGGTGGACGAGTTCGTCCTGCCGAACGTGCATCCGGGGGTGTTTCCTGCGATCACCGCGACATCCGATGTGCGGGAGGTGAAGGCGCTCGGCGTGATCGAGACCTTCACGGTCGCGTCCGCCATAGTCGCGGCTGACGCCGCTCTCAAGGCCGCGGCGGTCGACGCCATTGAGTTAAGGCTCGCCATCGGGCTCGGCGGAAAGTGCTTCGTTACCCTCACCGGAGACGTGGGCGCGGTTCAGGCTGCCGTGAGCGCGGGCAGCGCCGACGCGAGCGCGAGAGGGCTCCTCGTCTCGCAGGTGGTAATCCCTTCGCCTGCGAAAGAGCTTGTTGCGGCCCTCCTGTGAGAAAGGGGGTGCTTGCGTGCGCGCGGTAATAACCGAGGCTGAACTGAGAAGGCTTGCGCCGGCATCAAAGGTCCTGGCGCCGCGTGGCGCGATCGTGACGCCCTCAGCCAGAGACTACGCCAGGGACAATGGGATCGAGATCATCGAGACGACCGGCGAGGGTGTCTTCGCCTCCCCGTGCAGTGGGAACGAAGGTGCGGCGAGAGCTGCGGCCTTTGACGCGACGGAGGGCGCGACGTCACGCACGTGGTCAAGCACGCTGTCCGGGTCCGGAAGGAGTCCGTCAAGGAACTCGTCAAGGAGCTCGTCCACCGCAGGGGGATGGCTGGCAGGAGCCGATGGAGGCTCAAGCGTCGAAACGAGCGCCGGCGTGCGCCTGCCACCGGGCATGGGTGTGCAGGAGGTCATGGAGCGAGTGGTCCGCGCTGCCGTCGCAAGGCTGGGACCGCAAGCCGACAGAGAGACGCTGGCCAGAGTATTGGCCATGGTATTGATTCACCTGGGTTACGCGGTTGCGGTGTCAGACATCACGTCCGTTGCGTCTCAGGACCGGTGAAAGGGGGTGAACCCAAGTGGCCATGGAAGCGCTGGGAATGATTGAGACCAGAGGGCTCGTCGCGATGATCGAGGCCGCAGACGCTATGGTCAAGGCGGCCAACGTAAGGCTCGTGGGCTGGGAGAAGATCGGCGGCGGGTACGTGACAGTCCTGGTGAGAGGGGAAGTGGCGGCATGCAAGTCGGCCTGCGAGGCCGGTGCGGCAGCGGCAGCGAAGATCGGCGAGGTCGTGTCGGTGCATGTCATTCCGAGACCGCACTTCGACCTTGAGGGAAAGCTGCCCATTTCCCTGCCCGAGACAAAGAAGGAGAAGGGCCAATAGCGCCCTGCTTCCCCCGGGGCCGGGCGCGACGACGGCTGTCGACTCCACGGTGGAGCCTTGGCCGTGCGGTTGCGCCCGGCGACGGCGAGGGCATGTGGGCTCACACCCGGGCTTACGTCCGGGTGAGTGCACCGCGCGGGTGAGTGCACCGCGGTTGACCAATGAGGGGGGACCTCCTTGATCGCGTGCAGAGTGGTGGGCACGGTGGTATGCACGAGGAAGGACGAGAAACTGGTGGGATCGAAGCTCCAAATCGTGGAGCCCGTATCCCTGGCTGACCAGTCTCCCGATGGCAAGCCCTTGGTGGCGATTGATACGGTCGGAGCGGGCGAGGGCGAGATCGTCCTCGTCGTGAGCGGAAGCTCGGCCCGACAGACGTCGAGGACTCAGAATACGCCAGTGGACGCTGTCATCATGGCTATCGTGGACTCCATCGAGATGGGCGGCAAACTGGTGTACCAAAAGGGCTGATGAAAGAAAGGGCTGACGAGAGAGTCGACGAGAGGGCTGGCAAGGGAGCTGCTAGCGAAAGGGCCGGCGAGAAAGCCGGAGACGACCTGGGAGTGCGCTGCCGACGCGAAGGTCGGCGAGAGGGTCGATGGGAGACCTTGCGAGAGACCTCTTGCGAGAGACCTCTAGGGAGGTCCAGTGGCTAGGGAGGCCCAGTGGGAGCCGGTTGCTGGTCGAGTGCTGGACCGTCAGGTGGTGGAAGGATGGCAGCCGCGTCGGTCACGGACATCGTAAACGCCATAGAGGCCGCAGGCGTTGTGGGAGCAGGCGGGGCGGGGTTCCCGACGCACGTCAAGTTGTCCACTGCCGTAGGCACGGTGATAGCGAACGGTGCCGAGTGTGAGCCGTTGCTTGAGGCCGACTACGCGGTGATGGCGCTCGAACCTGCGAGAGTGCTAGCGGGTCTTGAGATCGCCATGGCCGTCACCGGCGCTACGCGGGGTTATGTGGCTGTCAAGGAGAAGCGAGGAGCCGTGCTACGCGTGATGGACGATCTGGTCAAGCGCGAAAAGGGAATCAGCGTGTGCGCGCTGGACGACGTATACCCCATCGGCGATGAGCACGTGCTCGTCAATGAAGTGACTGGCCGGCACGTTCCCGAAGGCGGCTTGCCTCTGGAAGCAGGTGTCGTAGTGAACAACGTGGCTACCCTAGCCGCCGTGGCGGACGCGGTTGACGGCCGCCCGGTGACCTCGCGTTACGTGACAGTTGCCGGGGCGGTTGCGCGGCCTGTGACCGCGAGGTTCCCGATAGGAACCTCGGTGGCCGATGCCATCGCTTTCGCGGGCGGACCGCTCACCGAAAGGTACAGGGTCATTCTGGGTGGGCCGATCATGGGCAAGCTGGCGCCTGACACGGCCGCCGTGGTGACGAAGGTGACAGGGGGCATCATCGTGCTTCCTGTGGACCATCCGCTGGTGAGGACGCGAGAGGCGGACATCGGCGTCATCATCAGGCAGGCGAGGGCGGCGTGCTGCCAGTGCATGAGCTGCACCGAGACGTGCCCGAGACATCTCTTGGGGCATAGGATAGCTCCTCATCTGATCATGCGCGCCGTGACCATGTGGTCGGCGTCAGGGCCGCCTCCAGACACGATAGCGAGCGCTTGGCTGTGCTCCGAGTGCGCCGTGTGCGCCACCGTGGGCTGCCCATCGGGTCTTTCGCCGGTAAGGGTGAACCAAGCCCTCAAACAATCAATGGCCAGGAAAGGCATGAAGAATCCGTACCACGAGAAGGACATCTCTTCACACCCGCTGCGAACTGCCAGGAGAGTTCCTTCTTCTCGCATGGTGACGAGGTCAGGGATAGCTTCTTACGTGACTGGCCAGGGACGCGGCCTTGCCGAGGCCGCCGCCGAAGCTGATGGCAAGGCCGGTGCCCGAGCTGGTGTCAGAGCCGGAGCCGGAGATGGCACCGGAGCCCGTGACAGAGCAGGTGGGACCGGAGGCCACAGCTCTCATACGGAGTGCGTGTCCCAGGTTTTCCAACCGAACAGGGTAGACATCCCGCTCCTTCAGCACGCAGGAGCTCCCGCTGTGCCGTGCGTGAGGATCGGGGATGAGGTGCGGGAGGGACAACCAATCGCCGAGATCCCTCCGGGGAAACTGGGGGCGAGGATCCATGCGAGCATTTCTGGGCGTGTCACGGGTATCGGCGATGCCATAACGATCGAGGCCGGGAGGCGCGGTAGATGAGGATAGTGATAGGCAGCGACCACGGAGGTTTCGATTTGAAGGAGGATATCAAGGCCTACCTGGCAGAGCTTGGCCACGAGTGCGTCGATTACGGCACTCACGGCAAGGAGCCTGTGGACTACCCCGACTTCGCCTTTCTAGTGGCCGAAGCGGTGGCAAGGGGGCTTTTCGAACGAGGCATAATCGTTGACAGCGCCGGCGTCGGTTCGGCAATGGCGGCGAACAAGGTGCCGGGCGTGAGGTGCGCGCCTTGCCAGGACATATACACGGCAAGGAACAGCCGTGAGCACAACGACGCCAACGTCCTAGCCTTGGGCGACAGGGTCATAGGCAAGGGCGTGGCGAGGGAGATAGTCAAGGTTTGGCTCTCCACGGAATTCGCGGGAGGAAGGCATCTGCGCCGCGTGGACAAGATCATGGAGATCGAGCGGAGATTCCTTTCGAGAGGCGACTGAAACCGCGACCGGGCAACGCGCCGGTGTGAGGTGATCTCCCTGTTCATAGCGAGAGTTGTCGGAAAGGTTGTCGCTACTCGTAAGGATGAGAAACTGGAAGGCGTGAAACTGCTCATCATCGAGCCGCTGAAGCGAGACGGCACCCCTTGCGGCAAGCCAGTCGTGGCCGTGGACAGCGTGGGTGCCGGCGCGGGCGAGATAGTGCAGGCGGTGAAGGGGAGAGAAGCGTCGCTTCCTCTTCCAAAGGCAGGCGCTCCGGTCGATGTGGCGATCGTGGGGATAGTGGACCGTGTGTTCCCGGACGACGGACGACGGTGAACGCCGGTCATGTGACGAGGGAGAAGACGCCCAGCGCCGGGTGGGGCGTCATACGCGGCCTCCCGGTTGACGCGGTGTGACCGGGCGGCTAACACGCTCGAGGTGAGGCTGTGGTAATCGGCAGGGTAGTCGGGTCGGTGGTCGCGACCCAGAAGAACGAGAGTTTTGTCGGATCCAAGATGCTCCTCGTGCAGCCCTTGGATCTCGACGGGAACGATTACGGCCAGGAGATCCTGGCCATCGACACGCAGGACGCGGGGCCCGGCGACATAGTCCTGGTCGTGAGCGAAGGCAATTCCTCGCGACAGGCCATTGGAAAGACCGATGCTCCGGTGGACTCTGTCATCATCGGGGTGGTTGACACCGTTCGCATATCTCGCCGCTTCGAAGGGAGGTAAGCCGTGTTTTGCTCGACCGGACGACGGCCACTCGCAGTGCGGATCGGGCGCGACACGGCACGGTCAGATGGGAATTGACGAGTTGATTGAAAGGGTAACCGATGACGTGATAGCTCAGATGAGAAAGCGAGGCGAGATCCCACAGGCCGCGACGAGTCCGCCGGCTCCGTCGCCCGCCCGTGCGGTCTCACCGTCCCCCATGCCCGGGGGCTGCCCGGCCCGCCCGAGGGTGTTGGTGCTACTGGCGGGCGACAAGGCGTCGCTCGAGAACGCCCTGACTCAACTGGGGAGAATCGGCGACCGCGGGCTGTCCGTTGCGTGCCTCGTGTCAGACGAGGTCAAGGACTTCTGGAGCGAGGGCGAGATCGCGGGGGCGCTGGGTCACGTGTCCTTCGTCGACCTGCGCGACGCAGCAGCTGCGGTATCATGCACCGACGTCGCGGTGGTTCCGGTGCTTCCTCTCCATGTGGCGGCGCGGGCGGCTTTGCTCACAGGGAATGACGCTGCCACGAAGGCTCTCATAGCGGCGCTTGCGGAGGGCAAGCGGGTGTATGCAGCCGCCGACTCGCTGGCGCCGTCCGGTCAGACCGAGAGCGAGGGCGCCAAACGTGGCGGGCACGGCTTCGCCCTCCGAAGGCAGGCGGACGAGTACCTCAAGAAGCTGCGAGAGTACGGCATGATTGTCGTCGATTCCAAGGACCTAGCACGTGAACTGGAACGCGGGATTCGCATAGTCAACCCTGGAAGCGCAGCCTCCTCGGCCTCCTTCACGGACTCGCACGGCGCAAGTCAGGCGTCTCGTGGCACCGCGGCCAGTCCGACCAAAGCTCGGCCGGAAAGCGGGGCCAACAGCGCGGATTCAGGGTGCTCAAGGCTCTTCGGCGAGTGCTCTGCATGCGGCAAGTGCGTTCAGGAGAACCCTGATGGAACTGCCAGGATAGTCGAGGCGGGAGCGTCCCGCATCGGCGCTGCACCTGGCGTCGGGGCAATTGCCGGCGACGTTGCCGCCATGATAGACCATACGTTGCTGAAGCCTGACGCGACGAAGGACCAGGTCATCAAGCTGTGCGAAGAAGCGAAGCAGTACAACTTCGCGTCGGTGTGCGTGAACCCGACCAACGTTAGCCTTGCCGCCAGCATCCTCAAAGGTACACCTGTGAAGGTGTGCACCGTCATAGGCTTCCCGTTGGGAGCGACGACGCCGACCGCAAAGGCGATAGAGACGCGCGACGCCATAGCGAACGGGGCGACTGAAGTAGACATGGTCATCAATGTGGGTGCGCTCAAGTCAGGCGACTACGACCTCGTCAAACGCGATATCGAAGCGGTCGTGGACGCGGCCCGAGGCAAGGCAATCGTGAAGGTCATCATCGAGACGGCTCTCTTGACCGATGAAGAGAAAGTGAAGGCTTGCCTGCTTGCGAAGCTCGCGGGCGCTGACTTCGTGAAGACATCGACCGGCTTCGGCCCCGGAGGCGCCACAGTCGAGGACATCAGGCTCATGCGCAAAGTCGTCGGTAGCGACATGGGAGTGAAAGCCTCCGGCGGCATCAGGAACCTCGAGTCGGCGCGCAAGATGATCGAGGCGGGGGCCTCGCGCATAGGCGCCAGCGCAAGCGTGGCTATCGTGAAGGGGCAGTGAACAGACGAGCAGGGGAGGAGGCGCTCCCCCCTGCTCTGTATCGCAAGCGGTTACGAGACTTGCCCAGAGATACGGGCACCTATCTCCCCGTGTTACTGCTGGAGTCCAGTGGTCGTGAACCCTGCCTGCTGTCCGACGTTCTGCTGCGCCGGAAGGGTGCTGGGCAGGTTGTACGCGCTGGTGGTCGTGCCGAGGTTGGCACCGAGCCCGGCCCTGAAGCCCGCTCTGACGTTGAGCGCGCTCTGCTCGACGAGAGATCTCTCAGCCGCCTCGATCATCCTCTTGACCATGTGGCCGCCAACCGCACCACACTGGGCCGACGGAATGTTACCCCAGTAACCGCCCACAATTTGGTTGACGGGGAAGTTGATCTCATTCGCGATCTCGTACTTCCACTGATCCAGGGCGTTGCCTGCTTCGACCACGAGAGCGCGATTCCTCTTCTGTCCGCGTGCCATTGCTGTCTCACCTCGCTTTCTTTCTCTGCTGGTAGTGTTGCCTTAGGACAAGACTGTATGTTAGCGAAAGTGTGGCACGGTTGCACATGATGTTCCATCGTGCACGCAAAGCCTCATCCCGCCTTGACCTGCACGAAAACGCGAAAGCGATGGTGCCATGAAGGACCGGCGGGGACTTGTGGAGAAATACCACGGGCAGTATACGCCAGTCCCGAGAGTGGTATTTACTTTGCAAGGAGGTAACTCATCCATAGTGCGATTGCTCTTGACGATGTTTTGGTCCTTTTTCAAAATCGGAGCGTTTACGTTTGGCGGAGGGTACGCGATGGTTCCCATGATTCAGAAGGAGGTCGTGGAGTCGAAGAAGTGGGTCACAAGTGAGGAGTTCATCGACATGCTTGGCCTCGCTCAGACGGCGCCGGGGCCCGTCGCCGTGAACACTTCGGTCTTCGTGGGCTACAGGAAAGCCGGATACGCCGGCGCTGTCGTGGCTGTTGTCGGTGCGACCCTCCCTTCATTCCTGGTCATCCTTGCGATAGCCGCATTCTTCGCAGGGATCAGGAGTCTTCCTGCTGTCGAGGCCGCGTTCGCGGGCGTGCGGCCTGCTGTCGTCGCGCTCGTGGGGGGCGCCGCGTTCAAGATCGGCAAGACGGCGATCCGTGACGTCCGCGGAGCGGCACTGGGAGCTTTCGCGCTCGTCGCGGTGGCATTCTTCGACGTGCATCCCATCGCGGTGATAATCGGGTCGGCCATGGTTGGGTACTTCCTGTTCCGCAGGGACTTCCAGGACACGACCAAAGACCGACCGCGCGACGAGACCTCTTCCCAGCGCAAGGTGGTTGAAAAGCAGTGAACGTGCTGATTCTGTTTCTGACATTCGCGAAGATCGGGCTTTTCACCTTCGGAGGAGGGTACGCCATGATACCCCTCATCCAGAAGGAGATCATCCAGGCTCACGAATGGCTCACCACGAAAGAGTTCGTGGACATAATCGCGATAGCCGAAATGACTCCCGGCCCGGTCGCTATCAACTCGGCCACTTTCGTCGGATACAAGCTCGCAGGTGTGCCAGGTGCGGCCGCGGCGACTCTAGGCGTGATACTGCCGTCGTTTGTGATCATCGTTGCCTTTGCTACCGCTTTCTTGAAGTTCAAGGATGCACCGGCCGCAAAGGCCGCTCTCAAGGGCCTTCGACCGGCGGTCACCGCGCTCATCGCCGCGGCTGCCATTTCGCTGATGCGAGCCTCGTTCGTGGACATCGCTGGGCCAGTGATCGCCGCTGCGGTGCTCGCGGGCACATTCAAGCTGGGCGTGCATCCAATCCTTGCGATAGTGCTGGCCGCCCTCGCGGGGGTCGTGCTTTACTGAGCGCCCTCGCCACCATGCAGAGCCGGTCGCCACTCGCTAGGGCGTGTCGAGGCGGCCGAGTCCCGCGACGGTGGACCGGTGAAGCCTTGTTCCGCTCGGGCCGAGGTCGGGAGAGAGGGAGACAGAGATGAACGGGGGGAAACGGCGTTGAAACAGAGGGAGCGCTCCGCTGTTGCGGTGGACGAAGCCTGCGGATCGGAGAGCGCCAAAGCGAGCGGCGATGGCCGGGTCCTGATGTCCGGGAACGAGGCCATTGCACGAGGAGCCTACGAAGCAGGGGTGGGCGTCGCGTGCGGGTATCCCGGCACCCCGAGCACGGAGATCATCGAGCGCATGAAGACGTTCGATGGGGTTTACGTAGAGTGGTCTCCCAACGAGAAGGTAGCGTTCGAAGTAGCCTTGGGTGCGGCGATAGCCGGCGTAAGGGCGCTCGTCGCCATGAAGCACGTCGGTCTCAACGTTGCGGCGGACCCGCTCTTCACGGCGGCATACACCGGAGTCAACGCGGGCTTGGTGATAGTGTCCGCCGACGACCCCGGCATGCACAGTTCTCAGAACGAGCAGGACAACAGGCACTATGCGAAGTTCGCCAAAATCCCTATGCTCGAGCCCTCCGACTCTCAAGAAGCAAAGGATTTCATCGGGCTTGCTCTCGACATCAGCGAGAGGTTCGACACTCCTGTGATGCTTCGGACCACCACGCGCGTTTCCCACTCATCGGGGATCGTGTTGTTGGGCCCGCCCCGGGCGCGACTTAGGCTTGCTTACAAGAAGGCTCCACCGAAATACGTAATGGTTCCGGGCAATGCAAGGCTGCGCCGCATGGAGGTGGAGGCGCGCCAGAGGGCCGTTGCGGAGTTCGCTGAGAGTTTCTCGCAAAACGTCATCGAATGGAACGGCGCTCGCGTGGGCATTGTTGCCAGCGGGGTCGCTTACCAGTACGCCAGAGAGATCCTTGGGAAGAACGCTTCCTACCTCAAGATCGCCATGACACACCCCATTCCCGGGGGAATGGTGCGCGAATTCGCGTCGCGAGTCGAGCGCCTGTACGTCGTCGAGGAACTCGATCCTTTCCTTGAAGAACAGATCCGCGCAATGGGGCTGACCGTCACCGGCAAGGCGTGCTTGCCGGCTACAGGCGAGCTCACGCCGGAGATCGTGCGCAGGGCGCTGACAGAAGAGGGCGTTCTCCCGGGCAGCATGGAGCGCGCAGCGGAGTCCGCAGAAGAGAGGGCGGCTGAGGGCGCAAGAGAAGGCTTGAGAGAAGGCGCGAGAGAAGGTGCGGGAGAAGGTGCGGGAGAAGGCGAGGCCGGGAATGCCCCAGAACGCGCCGCGGATAGGATTGCCTTGGCCCCTCCGGCTGTCAGCGACGAAGCCTCCATGGTCGAAAGCGGCGAGACGAGCGAGGTCGTATCCGTGCCGGCTCGACCTCCGGTCATGTGTCCCGGGTGCCCACATAGGGGTGCGTTCTACGTGCTCAAGAAGATGAAAACGATCGCTACCGGAGACATCGGTTGCTACACTCTCGGCGCGAGCCCGCCCCTCTCAGCGCTGGACACCACGATATGTATGGGCGCCAGCATCGGAAACGCCATCGGATTCTCGGCGGCCGCTAGCGTCGCTGGGGAGCCTCAAGCACAGGCTACCGCCGGCCTAACCGAATCCGGCGGGCTCGAACCCGATGGGATCCGGGCACTTGCTTCCGGACACGCTCCGAGGAAGCCCGTTGCGGTGATCGGCGATTCGACGTTCGTTCATTCAGGCGTGACAGGGCTCATCGACGCCGTGTATAACCAGGCGCAGATCGTGGTGCTCATCATGGACAACGGGACCACGGCCATGACCGGTCATCAGGACCACCCGGCGACCGGCGTGACGGCGCGAGGGTCACGGACCCACAAGCTCAGCCTGGAGGCTCTCTCTCGCGCTTGCGGTGTGGACTTAGTGGCTGTTATCGATCCGTACGACCTCGCCTCGATGGAACGAGCGCTTCGCCAGGCGATGGACGCGCCCGGCCCGGCGGTTGTGATCGCAAGGAGACCGTGTGTCCTGCTGCCAGGCGCGAAACCTCGAAGGAGGTACAGAGTTGCGAGGGAGCGGTGCAACGCGTGCCGAGTCTGCTTGGGCTTGGGATGCCCCTCGATCGAGCTTTGCGACGGACGTCCTGTCATAATCGAGGGATCGTGTGTGGGATGCGGAGTGTGCGCTCAGATCTGCGCGCACGACGCCATAACGCTGCGAGAGGCGGGTGAGGACCGTGAGTGAGCGTCGCGCAGCCGCTGGCGTTCGCAACGTTCTGATAGCCGGAGTGGGTGGGCAGGGTATCCTGTTGGCCAGCAGGTTCCTGGCAAGTGCCGCGATAAGGGCCGGCCTTGATGTGAAGGTATCCGAGGTCCACGGGATGGCGCAGCGCGGCGGGAGCGTTGTAACCCACGTGAGGTTAGGGCGGACGATTTACTCACCGCTCGTGGAGATGGGCGCAGCCGACTTCCTGGTGGCGTTCGAAAGGCTGGAAGCTCTGAGGTGGTTTCCGTATA
The DNA here is from genome assembly GCA_024653485.1 of Bacillota bacterium. Lineage (NCBI taxonomy): Bacteria > Bacillati > Bacillota > Bacillota bacterium. The sequence goes on from JANLFY010000008.1 coordinate 65,047, forward strand.
CACGGGCGGGTGCCACCGTGATCGTGAATGACCTCGAGATTCCTCCGCTTCCCGTTATCCTTGGGATCGAGAGGTACCCAACTGGCATAGAGCGCAGGCTTGCCGCAGGGGACCGAAGGGTCATTCTAGTCAATGCCAAGGATATGGCTATAAAAGTTGGAAATGCCAAGTGTGGAAACGTCGCGCTCATGGGCGTGCTCGCCCGCAGCTTGGGCCCCGGCGTTTCCGAAGAGGACTGGAGAGGCGCTCTAAACAACGTGGTTCCCCTCGGGACCGCCGAGGTTAACTGGAGGGCTTTCTTGCAGGGATACAAAGGAGAGTAGTGACATGTCGTGCACGAACATCACCAAGCACTCAGCGACTTCGCTTGTGGACTTCCATGTCCATTCCACCTTCTCACCCGACGCTGAGGACACGATAGACACGATGTGCGAGGCGGCCGCGAGAGCCGGGCTCGCGGAGATCTGTTTCACGGATCACGCTGACTTCGAACCGAAAGACCAGGGTCACGGGTACCTGCGTTTCGAGACATACAGGGAGGCAGTCGAGCGGGCTTCGAAGAAGTGGGAGGGAACTCTCGCGGTCAGGCTGGGGGTCGAGGCCGACTACCAAACATGGTACGCTGGCCAGGTGAAGGAGTTCATTTCCAAACGATCCTTTGATTTCGTTCTGGGTTCGGTCCATTGGGTGGACAGCCTCTCGGTGACCGGGGAAGTATTCGATACTTGCGGCGTTGAGGAGGCGTGCCGCCGGTATCTCTCTGCCGTGCTCGATCTCGCCCGTTCGGGCATGTGCGATGCCCTCGCTCACCTCGACGTCGTCAAGAGATATGCGTTTGAAAGATATGGAAAGGTGCGGCTGCGGGCGTTCTCAGACGAGATCGAGGCGGTCCTGCGTGCTCTCATAGAGCGTGGCACCGCGCTGGAGATCAATACGTCTGGCCTTAGGCGCACGATCCACGAGACTCTGCCCGACTATGAGACTCTCGAGCTGTACCGTCATCTTGGTGGAGAACTGATAACGTTTGGATCCGACGCACACCGAGCCAGCGACGTCGGCTTCGCCATACCCTATGCCGTCGACATGGCAAGGTCGGCAGGCTTTCGGTACATCACGGCGTTTCGGAATAGACAACCATATTTTATTTGTATTGGCTGAAGAAGGAATGCCATCCCTTTTTCACCACCATAGGGTATGTCAGGAGGTCGCCCAGCACGACCCTCACATAGTTGAGATTCGAGCCGGGAATCATATGTGTACCAGGTGAAAAGGGGGGCTTGCAATGCCGGCCAGAAAGAATCGGCCTGCCGCGAAGGGCGCAGCACGCCCGCTCGACGCGCTCAAATACGAGATCGCGAGAGAAATGAACCTTCCCCAAGAGGTCTATCAGCATGGCTACTGGGGCAATCTTTCGTCCAGGGAATGCGGTGCCGTCGGTGGACGCATGGTCAAAAGAATGATCGAGGCCGCCGAGAAAGCCATCGCTGAGCACGTGGCAGCCGAGGCAGTGGCCGGGTTCCGGTCCAGCCTGGGTCTGTCTGTGACTCGAAGCGACGAAAACGGTGATGGCGAAAGGGAGCCGCCTCCGTCGGAGTGACGCCCGGGAGCAGGCTCTCCACCGGTACCACGCGAGACGTCGCGTGGTACCTCGCGCTTGCAGGTCCAGCACAGATGACTGCCGAAAGGGCCGGATGCGAGGGCGCTGATCGCATCTGGTCCTTTTGCGGTCTTCCTCTTTGATTTGCGTGAAGTTCCGCACAGTGGACCGGTCTCCCCGGTTTGGCGAGCACATCACATTAGAGTAACCGAGTTGCGTCATCCCCATACGCTCCCTCGCATTTATCTCTTGTGGCGTGCAAGACTATAGACAGAAAGCGCGAAGGGTGGTGAAGAGGAATGGCAAGAGGAGCGGCCAGAAGGAATCGCCCGGTTGTCCCCAACGCCCTTGCGGCGCTCGACAGGTTCAAGTATGAGATTGCAAACGAGCTGAACCTGCCCAGCAACATCATCAACTCGGGCTACTGGGGCAGCCTGCCCTCCGCCCAGTGCGGGGCGGTTGGGGGACACATGGTCCGCAGGATGATTGAGGCAGCTGAGAGGTCCCTCGTAGAGGGCACGGTTGCCGGCGTGAAGTCCGGGTTCCAGGCCGGTCTCACTCAGCCTGCCGGTCAACGACCGGCCCAGACCGGGTACGGTGCTGGTTACGGGTTCGAGCAGGCTCAGTCCGGCTACAACCAGCCCATGTGATTGCGATGAGGTAGTACTGGTGCAGTCGTAGCTTTCCCGGCGCCCCTTTGGCCAAGGGGCGCTCTCGCTTTCGGTCCGATCCCTTTTCATGGCTGTCTTGCGGATCCCAGGACCTGCGAGCGAGGGTAAGTTGCCCCGCCGCGGGGAATACTGAGGATTGGCGCAAGACCGCGCTATACGGGCGCGTCTGGGAACGTATCGTGCGCAAACCCATGGAAAGACCCGGGCACGTGCGGCCCCGGGGGAAGGAAGGAGATCGCTCGTGAAGAAAAGAGACAAGCGGGAGTACCCTGAGACACCGGACAACGCCGAGGAAAGCATCAAGTGTAAGAAGTGCGGAAACATGTTTGGGGTGAGCGGCTTGTCTGTGGAGGACACGGTATCGTGCCCTGTCTGCGGAGCATCGATGTGTGTGGCGGACTCGCTTCGCCTGGGAGCCTCGAATGAGGACTACTGAGAGGACGGCAACCGCACGGGCGAGGTAGCAGCCGCGGAGGGCAGGAGGACCTTACAGGACATCTAGATGGGAGGTTGCGACCGTGGGGAAACGAATCCTTGTGGTGGGGGGCGTGGCAGGCGGGGCAGGCGCGGCAGTCAAAGCTCGACGAACGTGTGAGGACGCTGAGATAGTGCTCTTCGAGCGCACTCCCTACGTCTCGTGGGCAAACTGCGGCCTGCCCTACTACATAGGCGGCACCATCCAGAAACGTGAGGAGCTCTTCATAGTCAATCCCAGAAGGCTTGCATCCAGGTTCTACATAGATGTGCGGACGCGGCACGAAGTTATGGCCATCGACAAGTCTCAAAGGACCATATCCGTTCGGAACCTCGAGACTGGGGAATCTCGGGACGAGAAGTACGATTCACTCATACTCGCCACTGGAAGCGAACCCGCCCATCCCAACATACCAGGATTGGACGATCCAAGGGTGTTCACGTTGGTGTCGATGGACGACGCCGACCGGCTCTACCGCTTCCTCGAGGAACACCGGCCGGCAAGTGCGGCAGTGATGGGAGGCGGGTTCATAGGCCTCGAAACCACAGAAGCGCTACTCGAGCGCGGCATCTCTGTCACGCTCATAGAAATGGTGGATCACTTGTTGCCACCAGTTGACAAGGAAGTGGCCGAACCCATTGCCATTCACCTCCGAGATAGGGGAGTCCAGGTCCTACTTGGCGAGAGAGTTACAGGCATATCGGAATGTGTCAATACACATCAGCTCCAGCTCGCCTTGGCCAGTGGCAAGACCGTTGCCTGTGATTTCGCCATCTCCGCGTTGGGGGTCGCACCAAGGCTGGACCTTGCGCGGCAAGCTGGCCTCGCCATAGGTCAGGCCGGGGGCGTGGTCGTCAATGACAGGATGCAGACAAGCGATCCAAACATCTACGCAGCGGGCGACATCTGTGAGGTGCGGAACCTCATCACGGGCAAGCCTATGCGCGTGCCCCTGGCGGGTCCCGCCAACAAGCAGGCGCGGGTGGCAGGCGCGAACGCCGCGGGCGCGAACATGAGGTACGCGGGATCTCTCGGGACCATGATAGTCAAAGTGTTGGACATGACCATAGCCAAGACAGGCCTTTCCGAGAGAGAGGCGTCTTCCGAAGGAATCCCTTACTACGTGTCATACAGTCATTCCCAGCACCATGCGGGGTACTACCCTGGCGCACGCATGATGACCGTAAAACTCGTGGTCGACAGGTTCACAGGAACCGTGCTGGGGGCCGAGATTGTGGGAGGTGAAGGGGTCGACAAGAGAATAGACGTGATAGCCACCGCGATTCACTCTCGTATGACCGTGGAGGATCTTGAGGATCTCGACCTCTCGTACGCCCCGCCGTACTCCTCGGCAAAAGATCCCGTGAACATCGCCGGCTTCGTGGCTGCAAACATTCATCGTGGAGAGGTCCGCGTCATTGAGCCGGGTGAGCTCGACGTTCTTCTCGAACGAGGGGACGTTCAACTCGTGGACGTCAGGACCCCGTCTGAGCGCGACCGGACGGGTGCGATCCCCGGCGCTCGCCTGATTCCCGTCGATCAGCTGCGCGAGCTCGCGGGCGAGCTCGACCCGCACCGGAAGACTGTGGTCTACTGCGCCATCGGGTACCGGTCGTATCTTGCGTACAGAATACTCAAGCAAAGGGGCTTCGAAGACGTATCCCACCTGGCCGGAGGGTTCGACGCGTGGAGGATGTTCCACGGAAAACCCCAGGTCGTGTGAGAACCCAAAAGGGCGGCGCTTTCGCGCCGCCTCCATTTCAACCAGTTTATGGCCTCCGCTCTACACCGCCCTCGTCTCCGCAGAGCACGCTCTGTCCTGCTCGAGATCTTTGAAAAGGGTGAGGTAGTCCGCGAGGTGTCGGGTCGAGAGGAATCTCTGCCTGACATGCTCCTTGCCAGCGCGCCCCATTTCGCGGGACTGGTCAGGGTGCGTGAGGAGGTACAGAACTCTTTCCGCGCACTCTTCCACCGAGCCCACCAGGAACCCCGACTTGCCGTCTTCCACCTGTAAGGGTATGCCTCCGACATTGCCTGCGACCACAGGGCGAGCCTTCCAGAGCCCTTCGGACACGGTCAGTCCGAAACCTTCGCGTATCGACTTCTGAACAACTACGTCGGCGGCGGTCTGGAACGCATTCACATCGGCGTTCCCAATGCCGTTTAGATTCGATAGGACGTGCACATCCGGATCTCCGTCCGCGTGCTCCAGTGACATACGATAGTATGCCGCTCCTTCAGGGTCATCGGCGGCCATGGATCCGACGAGTGCAAGCTGCACGCCGGGGATCTCCCGCTTCACCATGCGGTACGCGTCTATCACGCCGAGCGGGTCTTTCCAAGGATCGAACCTGGAGACCTGGACTATGATTGGCCGTGAGGGGTCCAGGCCGTAGCTGGCGACGATTTCCCTCGCCGTCTCCAAAGACATCTCGACGTTCTTGGAGCTCAGCGGGTCGATGGACGGAGGGATCATGGCCAGACGAGGCACTCGAAGACCTTCCTTGGCGTACGCCGGCATCGTGAATATCGCCGCATCATACCTCTCCACGAAGGGTCTCATGAGGTTCCATGCCTCCTCCGCGGGACTGGAGAGGTCGATGTGGCACCGCCAGACCCACCTGGTTTTCCGCCCGAACCGGTCCCTGAGGTGAATCGCAAGCGGCGCGGGTTGCGGATCATGGACCACCACGAAGTCGGGGCTTCCCGAGAAACAGGACGCTTCCCGTTCGTTCGTAGCGAGGTACGTTCCCAGGGCCGACGAGAGATCCTGGCCAGCCATGCCTTGCAGTGAGTTGTGCAACCCCTTGGTGAAATCGAAGAACGCGGGTGGGGCTTCGATCACCATCCACGTGGCCTCAAGGCCGACGTCCCTCATCAACGGGACGATGGTGTGGAGTATCTCCGCCACACCCCCGCCGTACGCCGTGGAATTGACGTGGAGGACCTGGGCCCCTCTAAGGGGCTCGGCGAGCGCCTTGATTTCGTTGATCACGTCATCCCCCGCTACCCTTCTGTAGTCGCTGAGTGATTTCGTCGCTGTCTTGATCTGCCTTGCCATTACACATCGTCTCCGTATCGTTTTCCATTTTCCACGACAACGCTCGTCGTGAGGATCACCGCGCACACGTGACTCCGCGTACCATGTCATGGGCTATGGCGCCCTGCCCGACCCTCGCCCGGGGATGGAGATCACTTGGAGACCCACCCAACCATCCCCTTGACGTAGTAGCGTTGGAGGAAAGCGAACACCAGGACCGGCGCGAGCATTACGATGATGGTGCCCGCGGTCAGGACCCCCCAGTCGATGTGATACATCCCTCTGAGAAGGGGGATGCGTTGGATGGCGAGGAGTTTCTCAGGCGAATAGATCAGGATGAGCGCCAGGAAGAAGTCGTTCCAAACCCACATGAACTGGAGAACAGCCGAGGATACCAAAGCCGGGATGCACATAGGCAGCACTATCTGGAAAAACACCCTGAAGTCGGACGCTCCGTCCACCCGGGCAGCTTCCTCTACCTCGATGGGAAGCGTAGAGAAGAAGTTCCGCATGAAGAACAGGATCCACGGGATTCCCCAAGCGGAGTGTACCAGCACCAGCCCGAGGGGTGTATCGACAAGGCCCAGGTTCTTCATTATCCGAAAGATGGGGACGGCTATCATCTGCTGCGGGACGGTCATGAGCATGACGATGGTAAGGAAGAGGTACGTCTTCAGAGCGAACCTGAACCGGGCGAATCCGTATGCTGCTATGGCAGCAACGAAGAGAGGCATTATGGTGCCGGGGACAGTGACTTTCAACGAGTTGATCATGCCCTGGGAGAGCGGGGCGGCCGGGTGGTTCCACGCGCCGACGAAGTTGCGCAGGGTGGGCGTGAACTCCTCGAACCTCCACCAGCCGTGGATGATCTCGCTCAGCGGCCTGATGGAGGCCATGAAGACTCCAAGGAACGGGATTATCCACACGAGCCCTATAAACCACGCGAACGCGTCCCTGGACAGCGCTGCTATAGCTCTTCTTCGCACCTTCCTGCTCACCTCGCCTCTCGCGCGGACCTTGCCATCATCGGAGCGGCCACGAGAGTGGTCAGTGCCATCAGCACGCATGCAACCACTGCCGCGCTATTCGAATTGAACTCCCGGAACGCGTAGAAATACATCTGAAGCGCGAGCACGTTGGATGCTCCGCCCGGACCTCCCATGGTCGCAGCGTATACTACGTCGAATATCTTCAGGTCCCACAGGAAAGTCATCGTCACGACCACTTCGGTGATCGGCTTGAGCAGCGGGAAGGTTATCCTAAAGAACATGGAGAGGGGCGATGCCCCGTCTATCATGGCTGCTTCATAGACTTCCGATGGGATCGTCTCCAGCCCCGCCGAGTACAGCACCATACCAAAGGGTACCCACAGCCACAGGGATCCCAGGATGAGCGAGAAGAGGGCGGTCTCAGGATACGCCGTGAGCGTATGCGGGGTTCCGCCTACCAGCCGCACGATGCCGGGGACTATCCCTATGCTGCCGTCGAACATGAAGCGCAGGATGATTCCGCCCACTATCATCGGCGTGACCATTCCAAGGAACACGATGGACTTGATCACTGAGCCTCCCCTCACGCCTCGTAGAACGACCGCGAGAGCGAGTCCCAGAAGCACGGTCAATGGGAGGTGGATGACCAGCCACATGAAATTGTGTATTAGAGCCCCGTACGGGAACCCTCTCTGCAGTCCCCTTGGATCAACCATCTCCGGTTGTCTTAGGACCTCGGCATAGTTTTCGAGGGCTACGAAATCACCCTTCGGTGAGAGGAAACTCAGCCAAACGGTGCTAACGACGGGATACACCACGAAGGAGGCCAGCAAGACCAGGGCCGGCAGGAAGAAGACCGGGCGGAGCAACCTCTCTTTCATGCTCAGAGCTCCTCTCCTCGCCCGCGGCGGGGCAGACACATTACTGGTAGTCGTGTTCATATCCTGACCGGGCGCGGCAGAGCGAAGGCCGCGCCCGGTTCACTCGTTCGTCAACTCAACACGGAGTACAACCGCCGGTCAGCGCCAGCGTCACGGGGCCTTCTTCTCGAGGGTGTCGAGCACCTCGGCGTACCTCTCCGGCCTTACCCACATCAGCTTGAGCTGGTCCCAGAACGTGGGCTGCCACTCGCCTCCGATGGTGTCGTCCATGTCGGACAGGGCAACGCGACCGGTGAGCAGCTCCGCTACGCCCCTATCGACAGGCGGATAGGCCTCGAGGGGTACCTTGACGTAGGTGGCGATATGCCCACCCTGTGCCACCTGGACCTCCTGCCCTTTGGTGGCAAGGGATTGTATGAGTTTCTTCGCTTCCTCAGGGTTCTTCGAGTACTTCGGTACGAAGGCGTAGTCGGCCCCGAAGACTATGCCCCTTGCGCCAGGCAGTGAGAAGACGCCTAGGTCGTTCGGGTCTTTCACCATGCCCGTTATCCAGCTGCCCATGAAGTAGAGGCCGTAATCGCCCTGCCACCAGAGTTCCAGAGCCTGGGTCCACTCAATCGGCTCGCTGAATCGCTTCGCCCGGAGGAGAGGCACGAGCCTGCCCTCGAATATGCCTTTCACAACGGGGTCCGTCCACGCGATCGCGCCCTCGGTCAGCTCCTTGTGGAGCTGTGGACCGCCGAACGTCGCGATGAAATGCTCGGTGACGTCAGAGAGCGGCCAGCCCACGCCATCACCGCTTACAATGGGAGCCTTGATGCCAGGAATCTTCGCTATCTTGTCGAGGAGCGCCACGAACTCCTCCCAGGTCTTGGGCGGGGTGAGGCCGTGCTTCTGGAAGAAGGACTTTCGGTACCAGAAGCCGGGCTTCACCTTGCCCGTGTACGCTATGCCGTAGACCTTTCCGCCCACTTTGAGGCTGTCCAGAGCCCCGGGCAGGTAGTCAGCGTCCTTGACGACACCCGTCAGGTCAAGCGCGTGCCCGGCTTCGCCCTGCTTGGCTATGAACCACGCCCACATGAAAATCACGTCGCCAGGCGCGGTCTTTGCAGAGAACTGGGCCGGCAGCTGGGCTGATAGATCCTCGCCGCGGTAGATCCGGTACTCCACCTTTATGCCCGTCTCTTTCTCGAACGCCTGAAGGACCGGCAAGAACGCCTCCATCTCCGCCCCGGACCAGGGGCCGATACACGTGAGAGTCTTTGTCTCAGCGGCAAACGCCGCGCACGTAGCTACCAGAAACGCCGCGCACGCAACGAGCAAAACCCTTTTCAACACGTTCTCTTGCCCTCCCCTTTCCTTCCGAGATGTCTCGACTCCACCGACTTGAGCACCGCGACCCTCTACCAGCTCCACTGGGTCCATGCGACCTGTTCCGCTGTCACCTCCCCGGCGCGAGGCCCTCCTCGGCCCCCTGCGGCGTTCCTTCCGCACAAGGCTCGAAGGAGCCACTGCGCTCTGACTCTTCGTCGCGAAGGCAATCAAGGTTTCTCGCTGTGGCAGTGCACCCCACCACAGCGGAGTGTTGCAAACGGTTGCACGAGATTCACGAAACCGAGTTGCGGCACAGCTTAAGAGCGCCGTCAAGCCGTTTGGCCAGCGGAGTGCAACCGGTTGCACTACATCCTCAATAAGCATTCGTCGCTTCCTTACGGAATCCTGCCGCCGCGGAGGAGCGCGCGAGCGTTTTTTTGTGTTCGCGGTCATGGTCGTTTCCGTCTATCTCGTTATGCTGAGGAGCCAGAACACCGTGCCTCGGTCCCAGCCGAGGTCCCACGGCACGTGGTATCTATCCGCGGTGTGGGAGTTGACTACGATGTATCCGTGGGAATCAGTTCCCGTCACGATGGCCAGGTGCTGTATTCGTCCTCGCTCCTCATATGCGACGATGTCACCGGGGCGAAGGGCTCCGACGTGCCCGTTCGCCAGTTGTCGCAACGGCGCGGCGACTTCGGGGTACGTGCCACGGGCGAGCCTCGTGGCGCGCCCGCTGGCAATCAAGTACCCTACGAGCGCTTCCGCCTGCGCCCAGGCGCGGCTCGGGCCGGCTCCGGGCCCGGTGAGAGTGTAGTGCCACGTCCAATCCATGGGCAGGCCTCCCGCGTCCGCATCTCCAAGCACTTGAGACACGAAGTTGGTGCAGTCTCCTCCCAGACCGGTGAAGTCCTTGTACTTAGGATTGTATTCCCCATCATTTCCGCCTCCCCAGGCGAACCCGCAGTACCGGTCGGCGTAGGCGACGGCCCGCGCCCTGTCGTATTGGCGAACGGAGGGGCGGACGGGGCCTTCATGGCCTCCGGGCGACGCGCTGGTGCCGGCGGAATGGGGTGTGTCGGTCGACTCGCGGGAGTGCCCGTGTTCGCCGGGCGCGGGTGCCTGCGTTTTCGGAGCGTGGCCTTCAGTCGGGTCAGGGCTCGGTCTCACGTCCGCGACGATGGAGTCCTCGTCTAGGGGATCCGTGTACCAATCTCGCCTTACGAGCCACGTGCCGTTCCGCCTCACAAGCTCCACGGAGTGGCGGGTTCCGATGCCGAAGTTGTCGGGCGGAGCGTGCGGGTCGGCATCGTGCACGTACGCGAAACCAGCGCTCTGCCTAAGGCGAAGCCACGCCGTGTCGCCTCTGACCTCGACAGCATCCACCTTGATACGTGCTGAGGCGCCGACGAATCGTACTCCGCGCGCCTTGCTCCATGCCTCGACATATCTCGTGCGGCGGTGCTCGCGGTCGAGAGCCCACCTTCCGTAGGCGGACTCCAGATCGTAGTGGCTCGCGAGATTGCCAGTGTCCCCCCGGACGATCGCCTGAGCACGGTCGCGGTAGAGCGCGTCGAGCCTGGCTGCGATGCCGGCTTCAGACACGATGGAAGGGCTGTCCGTGGTTTCCACTAGCGTTGAAACGGCAGCCGCCATGCAGGTCGCTACCGCGAGAAGATACACCATGGCGGGTCTGCGGTTCAGCACACAAAGCCTCATGCTACACCCTTACCTCTCTCCGGTCTCCGGCTCTTGGCCCGGACGCATGGTCTAGATCCTTTTCGGTTCTCGTTGATGTATATGCCCGGCTGGGAGCGAATAAAAGACTGGCGGGAGAGAGATGTGATGTGGACCGTCCTCGTTGCGCTGTTCGGGGCCGTTTGCTGGGGGATCGCCCCGGTCTTCGGAAAGATGGGCCTAGCTAGGATTGACCCCGTCGCCGGCCTATGTCTTCGCACGCTCATCGCGTCCGTCATCGTGTCAGGCTGGCTCTTGATCGGCGGGGGGTTGAGGACGATGGAAACGGTCTCAGGCAGAGCGTCGCTTTTCATCGCTCTTGAAGCCGTGCTTGCGACGCTCGTAGGTGATCTAGCGTACTACGCGGCACTGAAGTGGGGAGGGGCAGCTCAGGTTACACTCGTGATGTCAGCCGCCCCTCTTTTCACACTGGTAGTCGCTGTGGTGTACCTCCAGGAGTCCGCGACGTGGACCCAGGTGATCGGCGCGGTGCTCATAGCGTCTGGGCTCTTACTTGTAAGCCTTGGCGCCTGAACCTTTCCTCATTGCAGGCGCGTTCTCTGGCGCACCACGCTGCTGGGTTCCGGGGCGGCGACCGCCGTAGACGTCTGAGAGGGAGTGCCGCCCCCCAAGCGGCCGGTGGACTCACCGTGCCGGCCCGCCAGAGCCAAGCGGACGCTTCAGCGAAGAGCGGCCACTATCCGCTTTTGCTGCTGCGGGCGCAGCTTGATGAGACCAAGCTCTGCCTTGACGATGGTCTCTACGGGAATCCCCGTCCTCATCGAGACCTCTCTGGCGCTCAGGCCCGCCTTCTCGCGCAGCTTCAGCAAGGGGGTCATGGTGCCGCCTCCCTCCTCAACACGGTTTCGAGCTGTATGGTGTCCTTTGGTGGTTTGCGCCATGATTTCACGATAATGGATTCCATTGCCATTATGGACGGGTCTTCCATAGTATATGCCACCGTCTCGGGAGAGAGACCTCTATAGTCACTCTTCTGTAAGCACTCTGTTGTAATCACTCTGTCGGAAGGCTCGAAAAACGAACCGAAGCCTATTGACACAGGAGATGGCGGACTATAGAATATGCCCAAATACGAATGATGTGAGGAAACCTCACATGATTCGGCCGGGTGACCGACGAACTGACGAGGGGGGATGGTACATAATGGCTGTCTCGCGGGACGCGCCCATCTACACCATAGGTGCGGTGAGGCGGCTTACCGGGCTTACGGACCGGCAGATACGTTACTACGACGAGACAGGCCTCGTCGTGCCGGCGAGAACCCCGGGAAACCAGCGTCTCTACTCCGAGGCTGACGTGGATGCGTTGAGGGAGGTCAAGCGTCTGCTGGGTCAGGGACGGCGGATCGAAGAGGTGAGGTCGATGCTCTCCCTTCGACAACGCTCCCAGCCGGCTAGCCTGGGAGAGCTCATGAAGTCGAGCGACGCCGCGATGCGCTTCGGCGGCCCGGTTTCGCTCAGATCCGTGTACCCGCTTGCCGACCGTCCCGAACTACTTCGGACGATCGACATTCGCAGGAATCCGGCCCCTTCACGGAAGGCCCCCACACGTGACGAATGAGGAGGAATCGTAATGCCAGGTCTCACCAAAGAAGACGTGCTCAGGAAGGCGGAAGAGCTCAATGTGAAATTCGTCCATCTCCAATTCACTGATATCCTCGGTGTCATAAAGAACGTCGCGATTCCCGTGGAGCAACTCGGCAGGGCGCTCGATGGCGAGATCATGTTCGACGGGTCAGCCATCGAAGGCTTCGTGCGCATCGAAGAATCCGATATGTACCTGCGGCCGGATCCTTCTACTTTCGTGACGTTTCCTTGGAACGGCCAGGACGCGGTCACGGCCAGGCTCATCTGCGACATCTACAACCCCGACGGCACGCCGTTCGAGGGGTGCCCGCGGCATACGTTGAAGAAAGTCTTGGCCGAAGCGGAGGAGATGGGGTTTACCTTCGTGGCCGGTCCTGAGCCGGAGTTCTTCCTGTTTACCAGGGATGAACAGGGCACGCCGACCACGAAAACCCACGACCAGGCAAGCTACTTCGATCTTGCCCCCCTCGATCGCGGCGAGCGGGCACGTCAGGACATGGTCGTGACCCTTCAGAAGATGGGGTTCGAGATCGAGACCTCCCATCACGAGGTGGCTCCCGGGCAACACGAGATCGACTTCAAGTACACGTACGGCCTCACCACGGCCGACAACGTCGCCACGTTCCGTTTCGTAGTGAGAACCGTGGCTCTCGCCCACAACCTCCACGCGACCTTCATGCCGAAGCCTGTTTTCGGAATCAACGGTTCGGGAATGCACACTCATCAGTCTCTCTTTAGAGGCGCCGAGAACGCGTTCTACGATCCGAGGACCCCGAATGGGCTTTCCGAAGTCGCGCTGTACTACATTGGAGGTCTCATGAAGCACGCCAGAGGCTTCACGGCCATCACTAATCCCATCATCAACTCGTACAAGAGGCTTGTTCCCGGATATGAGGCACCCGTGTACATCGCCTGGTCGGAGAGGAACAGGAGCCCGCTCATCAGGATTCCGGCCGCTCGAGGAAAGAACACGAGAATCGAGCTAAGGAGCCCCGACCCGTCGTGCAACCCATACCTGGCGCTCGCGGTCACTCTGAAGGCCGGACTCGACGGGATAAAGAACAAGATCCTTCCGCCGGAGCCGATCAACCTCAACCTTTACGGGCTATCTCCCGCTGAACGAAAGGCAATGGGCATCGAGAGCTTGCCTGGCAGCATCGTGGAGGCGATCGAATGCCTCAGGGCTGACGAGGTCATCACCGATACCCTCGGACCGCACATTGTCACGAGGTTCATCGAGGCCAAGGAGATCGAGTGGGACATCTACCGCACGCAGGTGCACCCTTGGGAGATCGAGCAGTACCTGAACGTGTTCTGACGGTGTGGCTAAGGCCCTCGGGTAGCACGCCCGTTTCGGGGCCGCGTGCCCCTTTGAGGCGGCACGACAAGACAGCACGACAAGACAGCGCGAGGTTCTCCTGAGGAGGAGCAAACAGACGCCGGGCGAAGAGGGCACGGACCGACCGGACTTGCCGCGCGAACCGGTCCGTGCCCTCCGCTGTCATCCTGCTTGCGCTGAATCGGGATCCCGAGGGTCCACGCGCGTGCGTCTTGTCAGCCGTGCGTGCGTCTTGTCAGCTAGTCCTGTATCTATCGCCGGTCATGCTTTCGAAACGCTGGACGGTGTGGATTCCGGAGCCAGGACCACCTGAGTGTTCGCCCACCTGTCTCCAAGTCGACGCCCATCGGCGTCTGTAAGGACGAGCACAACCTCTATGAAACCCAAGATGCCTCCGATGAGCGGTGCCAAGAGAAATCCGAGAGGGGGCAGGGCGGCAAAGAGCGGGCCGACTGCCAGCGTGACGTTGCGTTTCACCGACATGCTCACGTCCACATCCCCGCCGGCGAGGTTCGCCACTTGCAGGCCCATGAGCTTCTTCCCGATGCTCTTGTTCTTCCATTGAGTGTCCTTCGTCAGCTGAAACACGAGAGCGTCCTTCGTGAGAGTGTACGCAGCTCCAAGCAGACCGCCTAGAACCGGGATGACCATCGAAAGAACACCAGAGATGACCCCGTCGATGAGGGCAGCGAGGAACCGTTTACCAAGGTCAGCCTTTGGGTGACTCATCAACTCACCTCCTATTGCGCTCTGAGGGAGAATATACGCTAGCGTCCGCGGTTTTCCTCTGTTTTGGGAACCTGCGCGTATTGCAGATGATCGGCTCCAACGTTCAGGGGCAAGAGCGTGCCCAATGGCCGTGCCTCGGGCGAGGATGGAACGGCGGCGCCACGTCTCGGGTGTATAGCCCGTCCAGAATGGGCACATTATGGAAGGAAAAGAGCTGTGGATTCGAGGAGGAAGAACAGAAGCTCTACAGAAGAAAAATAAGGTACGTCGCTCTTCATGAAGCGTCCGCCCTGCAAGGGAGCGCTTCTATTGTGAGGTGGTTAGGGACATGACGTTTTCAAGGAACCCATGGCGGAGAAGACATCTAATGCTTGCTCTTGACGGTGTAGCAGCGGCGTTCGTTATGGCTGCGGCTGCGCTGATCACGTCGCTTTCGGCACAAGCAGCTGTGCCACCCGTGCTCAAGGCGCGCTCGGCTGTACTGACCAGCGCGGAGACGGGCCAGATCCTCTACGAGAAAGAGGCCGATCTTCGTGTGGCGCCCGCGAGCATAACCAAGGTAATGACGATGCTTCTCGCCATGGAGGCCGTGGATTCCAAGAAAGTCAGCCTGGATGACATGATAACCACCAGCACCGAAGCAAGTCAGATAGGGGGATCCCAGATTTGGCTGGCTGAAGGAGAGCAGATGAGGCTCGGCGATATGATGAAAGCCATCGCGATCGTCTCCGCCAACGACGCGGCATATGCGGTCTCGGAGTTCATAGCTGGTAGCGCCGAGGACTTCGTGGACCGAATGAATGAGAAAGCCAGGGACCTGGGGATGAGTGGCACACACTTCCAGAACCCCGACGGCTTGCCGGCTCCAGACCATTACACCACAGCCCGGGACATCGCCACGATGTCCCGCGAACTGGTTACGAAACACCCAAAGGTGCTTGAGTGGACGAGCACCTGGACCGACAGCCTCGAGCGCAAGGGCGTGAGGGTCAGGCAGGAGGAGTCCTTCCTAAGGAATACCAACGAGCTCATACTGCGGTATCCGGG
Organism: Bacillota bacterium; assembly: GCA_024653485.1. Lineage (NCBI taxonomy): Bacteria > Bacillati > Bacillota > Bacillota bacterium. The sequence continues at coordinate 80,473 of JANLFY010000008.1, forward strand.
AGCGGACGGGCTGAAAACGGGGATGACCGATGAGGCGGGTTACTGCTTGGCGGGCACCGCAAAGCGAGATGACGTGAGGCTCATCTCGGTGGTCATGGGGCTTCCAACCAATCAGGACCGTATCGAGGACACGATAAAGCTCCTGAACTACGGTTTCCGCGAATTCGACCGCGTGGCCGTGGCGAAGAGAGGCGAAGTGGTGGGCGAGGTGAGGGTGCCCAACGGGCGGCGCGAGGACGTTCCCGCCGCGGTGAGCACGAACTTCGTGGTCTTCGTGGACAAGGGCAAGAAGGACTTCGTGGAGACGGCAATAGTGTCTCTGGAGCGCCGCGCCCCAATTCGGCAGGGGGAGAAGCTGGGCGCGATAGTGGCGTCACTGGAAGGTCGCGAGATCGCAAGGGTGGACGTCGTCGCCGCGGAAGACGTGCCTAGGGCGAACATCTTCACGGTTATAGTCCGTGCGATCCGCGACTTCTTCAGGAACGTGTTCCGGTTGGGTAAGTAGGGCCTCCTGAGGTCTGGCAGATGACTTGCGGACGTCGCTCGAACGAAGCAGGAGTTTCGTGCGTTTCGCATAATGTACTAGACGCAATGTCTAGAGTGGAAGACAAGAGACTCCTGATTATCGCCAGGGCCAAGCTCAACCTCACCCTCGACATCCTCGGCCGCCGTCCCGACGGATACCACGAGCTCGAGTCGGTGGTCCAGTCCATTGATCTTTACGATGGTGTAGCGCTGGGGTCGACACCCGCGCACCGCGTGTCGGGGCAGGGAAGGGAGCTCGGTGTTACCCTGGCCTGCCAGAACCCGCTTGTTCCCCTGGGGCAGGAAAACCTCGCATTCAAAGCGGCGCTTGCTCTTTCGCGTCATGTCGGCGTAGGGGCGGCGGTATGGATAGACATAAAGAAGAGGATCCCGGTGAGCGCCGGGCTTGGCGGGGGAAGCGCTGATGCGGCGGCGGTGCTTCTGGGCCTTAACGAGCTCTGGGGTCTGGGCCTTGACGATGCGGAGCTTGCCGCGATCGGTGAGACGGTTGGGGCGGACGTGCCGTTCTGCCTCACAGGGGGAACCGGGGTCATCAGAGGCAAGGGGGAGAAGATCGAGAGGCTTCCCGCCCTTGAGAACGTGTGGTTCGTCGTGGTGGTCCCCGAAGGCGGGATCAGCACGGCTGAGGCGTACGCAGCATATGACCGACTAAGTGCGGACGAGTCGGATAGCGCCACTCAAGTCGGTGGTGGAGGCGGCCCGCGGGCGGGGTGTGCCACGCCTGCGATGATCCGGGCGGTGGCCGAACATGACCTGCGACGCGTTGTGTCGGGGATTTCCAACGACTTGGAACGCGCCGCCGCAACCATGGTTCCTTCGGTGAGGGACGCAAAGAAGGCGCTGCTTGAGGCGGGAGCCTTGGGCGTGGGGATGTCCGGCTCTGGCCCGGCTGTGTTTGGTATCGCTGAGGACGAGAGGACTGCAAGGGAGATAAGGCGCATCGTCCGTGAGGCATACGATACCACGTTTGTATGTTGTTCGTCCCCGACGGGGCTGGAAAGCATTTCGGTACGGCACTGGAAACGTCGCGACTGAAAACCTTGGCAGTAACGTAGCGGGACACCGTAACTGAAAGAGGAAACGTTGCGGTCGTGACTGGAAAGGAGACGGTACGCGTGGTCGATGCCGTGATCCTGGCGGGAGCCGACAACGATGGGAAGCTTGCTGGATGCGACAGCGCTCGCTATGAGGCCCTCATCGACATCGCCGGAAGACCGATGATCCATTACGTACTCCGTGCTGTTAAGGGATGTTCGAGGATCGGGCGGGTGGTCGTGGTCGGGCCCAAGCAGGCTCTGGCGCAAGTCATCTCGTCCGGGGACGCCATTCTGGTGGAGCGGGCGGGTTCTATCGTGGAGAATCTCAAGGCCGGCATGAGGGCGCTGGGCTCGCCAGAGAAGGTGCTCATTGTCACGGCCGACCTACCTCTCCTCACTACGGAGGCGTTGGAGGATTTCTTCCGGAGAGCCGACGCTAACCCAGCGGAGATCCATTACCCGCTTCTCCGAAAAGAGACGAACGATTCGAAGTTCCCAGGAATGAAGCGCACGTACCTCACTGTTGCCGAAGGGACGTTTACCGGCGGAAACGTCATACTTGCGTCGCCATCGGGGCTCGAGGCATGCGGCCGGCTCTTGGAGCAGGCCGTTGCCACTCGAAAGAAACCCTGGATGATGGCAGCGTTCCTCGGTGTGAGATGCACGGTCAAGTTCGTCTTCAGGCGTTTGTCCATCCACGATGTGGAAAGGCGTCTTCACGCGATCGCGGGCGTCAGGGGCGTGGCCATCATCTCTGAGTTCCCGGAGATCGCCGTGGATGTGGATAAGCCGAGCGACCTCGAGCTCGTGAGGAAACTAGTGACTTCTCCCGCTTGACCGCTTCCCCGCACGGAAGATACGGGTCCGTGTTGGCCGGAAAGCACAAATTGCGATTCCGAGCCTGCCAGAAGAAGGAATCTATGGATGTGTGTGGAATACTCATCCCGGAACCCATCCTGGTTCCTACTCATGGAAGGTGGTGACGGGAATTGAACATCACGGAAGTAAGAGTCAGGCCGGTGAAGACCGATGGGAAGACGCGAGCGATAGCGTCCATAACTTTCGACAACGAGTTCGTGGTAAAAGAGGTAAAGGTGGTCGAGGGACCTACCGGTCTCTTCGTGTCGATGCCCTGCCGAAAGGTGGGGACTAACGGCTACAGGGACATCGCGCACCCCATTACGAAAGAAGCGCGGGAGGAAATCAACAAGGCGGTCATGGCAGCGTACCAAACTCAGGCAAACCCCCAAGCCGAGGCAAATTGAAAGAGACCCCGCGGGGGCGCGGGACAGCGCTGGTGAACGCTGGGGCGACTTGACGCCCCATGGTGGGTTTGCTATACTCGTAGTGCCGGATTGCGAGGCAATCTGCGGGTTTGTGCTGGGGCGTAGCCAAGCGGTAAGGCACGGGACTTTGGATCCTGCATCCGGAGGTTCGAATCCTCCCGCCCCAGCCAGTTCATGTACTCCAACGGCTTACGCGCGGCTACGTTCCCTTCATTTCGCGCAGCATCCCCAGGAGTACGTCTCGTGAATTGAGACTAGGATTCTCGAGCACCGCCTCCAAGAGCCTCGTGAGAGCCTGTCCGACTTTCGGCCCTTCGGCCACGCCGAGCACACTCATGACGTCGCGCCCGTTCACGGCGAGATCACGCACCGAAAGAGCTGGGCTATTCGCCATCACGCTCTCAACCCTTGAGAGGAAGGCGGCCATGTTCGCGCCGGGTCCAGGCTCCGCGCCGAGGGCCATCCTATCAGCCTCGCGCAGTTTCCCGAGATCGCGGATGAAGTCCATCCCCAACGCGCCGGCCATACGGCGGATGCCCTTGTCCGTCGTGGCAGGGTCATATGAGAACATGTGCCGCTCCACGAGCGACACGACCCTCTTGATGACATCTCTAGGGTACCGGAGCCTCTCGAGCGCGCCCAGCGCCAACGACGCTCCCACCTTTTCGTGGCACGGGAATCTCAGCGTTCCGTCGGCCTGACGCTCCATCGTCGCGGGCTTTCCTATGTCGTGGAGGAGAGCGGCGAGCCTGAGATGGAGGGTAGGCTCAATGATGTCCGTCACCTTGAGGCTGTGCTCGAACACGTTCCCTGCGGAGGGTGCACCCGACGGCACCGAGACGCACGCCTCCAGCTCGGGAAGGATGTGCTCCAGCAGGCGGGTCCGTCGTGTAAGGCTCAGGGCGTTGCCTGCGGCAGGTGTCACTATCATCGAGGATAGCTCGTCTCGAATCCTCTCCCATGAGATCCTTGTTATGGACTCGTGACAACCCTCAATGGACCTCAAAGTCTCCGGCTCCAGTTCGAATCCGAGCTCTGCTCCGAGGCGGATCGCCCGAAGCATCCTCAAGGCATCCTCTTGAAAGCGCTCACGGGGGTTGCCGACGGCACGGATAAGGCGCGCCCGGAGATCCTTGAGGCCGCCAAAGCAATCGAGCACGGCCCTGCGCCCGATGTCGAAGGCCATCGCGTTCACGGTGAAGTCTCTGCGGGCCAAGTCGTCAGTGACCTGAGACGAGAATACGACCACCTCCGGCCTGCGTCCGTCGGTGTACCTGCCGTCTCGACGGAACGTGGTCACCTCCACTTCATCGTGTCCCGAGAGCACTGTGATGGTTCCGTAACGCTTGCCCGTGCGCGACGCGTGCTCGTGGAAGATCTCCTCGACTTCATCGGGAGTGGCCGACGTACAGATGTCCCAGTCTTTCGGCTTCTTGCCAAGGAGGGAATCGCGCACCGCGCCGCCCACAAGGTAGGCACGATGTCCCCGCGCCTCTAGTTCCCGGGCCACGCGCTGTATGTTCTCCGGCACTTGGATATTCTCGTTGATGACTAACTCGCGTCCGAGATCCATGTCTTGATCCACCCTAACATCCTGACATCGCACCCTGACATCCTGGGCTTGCGTTTTCCTCCGCCTGAGGGTCGGCAGGTCCTTCTCTCGACCCGGGCTCGGGAGGCGGCGACAAGGCGCTCGCTTCTGCGCGTTCAGCGGTTCGGTCCAGAGGGTTCATTTTAGATCGTACACGAAGCGCGCCCTCGTCTTCAAGGCCCAATCGGCCCGTCGTCATACATGCCGGTGCCTCACCCTGGATTCCTGACCGAGAGCGTCCGCGTGTCTACCCAGGCTGCGCATCTTCTGCCGGAGAGCCGACAGGATGCGAGACAAGCCGGGAATACTATGTATGCGGCGCGTCCGCCGGGCGCGCGTCTGCAGGCCGCGCGTCAGCCGGGCGCAGGCAGTCGATATGTCCCCGGCTTCCGGCGGACACGATGCGGACACGGCCTTTCACTCAAAGTGCTCTGGGCTTAACGGGCTCGCGCGGCCCGGAGTTGGCTCCTGCGGTCGGCCCGGGCCCGACGTTCCGGTCGCGCGGATCTGACGACGTTTAGGTTTCTTCGGACTGGCCCCGGACAGGAGGACGGACGATGACACATCGACACGGGCTGGCGAGGACCTTCATTCTCATTGTGCCGCTCGCGCTGAGCTGTCTGCCCGTTCGCGGCGCCGAGGGAGCGTCGGCGGTGTATTCATGCGCTTGCGGGCACGACAGGGTCATCCGGGCTGAACCGCCCTATCCATTCGGTGCCGACATCGCCGGTCTCCAGGAACATCTAGCGACGCTCGGATTCGATCCGGGCCCTCTTGACGGGGTGTACGGTCCCCGAACCGCAGCGGCTGTGGCAGCTTTCCAGCAAAGCAGGGGGCTTGAGCCGGATGGAGTGCTCGGACCTCTCACTTGGATTGCTCTGGGAAAGTCTGCAGCGTCTCCGGTCGCGCAGACGCCCGTTCCTCCTCCCCCTGGGAGAGTAGAGATAATCATAGACACGGTGGACCGAACCCTGACCGTGCTCTCCGACGGAAAGCCGTACAGGAGGTTCCCAGTAGCGGTCGGCAAGCATTCCACTCCTTCTCCCCATGGTCAGTGGAAGGTGACATCGAAGGGGGCATGGAGCGGTGGGTTTGGCACACGATGGATCGGCCTCAACGTGCCCTGGGGAAAGTACGGCATACACGGCACTAACAAGCCGTGGTACATCGGGGACGCCGTGAGCGCCGGTTGCGTCAGGATGTTCAACCACGATGTGGAGACCGTCTTCGAGTGGGTCGAAATTGGGACCCCCGTAGTGATATGCGGAAATCCGTTCGGGCCCCTTCGCAGCCCCCGGCGTGAGCTGGGCCTTGGCGAACGGGGCGCCGATGTCTTGGCGGCTCAAAGGCGCCTCCGTATGCTTGGGTTCGACCCTGGACCGGAAAACGGAGTATATGACAGCCGCACGCTTGAGGCTGTGAAAGCGTTTCAAGCGTCAAGAGGTTTGAGGGCGACCGGGGTGGTCACCTCGGATACGTACGACGCCCTTGGATTGCGCCTGTTCGAGTAAGCCACGGTGGAGACGCGGCGGACCGGGACGAGACTGGCCTTTACGTGAGCGAAAGCTGTCAACACACTGTGAATATGTGCATACCGCATAGAACCATCGAGTGCAGACGCGCAAAACGCGCGCATTTGGCCTGAAGTCGAGTCCCTTCGAGATTCTTCATCTCGTAGCCTTGAATTGCGCCCATAAATGTTATAAACTGGTTATGGCAAGACATACCATATGTCTGCTTGGAAGGGGGATGGAAGTTGAGTCAAGTGGGGTTACGGGTGGTCACGAGTGTTCTGCCCGGTGGCACCATAGCGATACCGGAAGAGGTTCGGGTGCGACTCGGGCTCCAGCCTTTCGACGACTTGGCTTTCAGCCTGGAAAACGGGGTGATCGTCGCGTCAAAGGTCAAAGACGGTAGAACCAAGTACGACAGAGAGGAATGACCCATCGGGGCAGATTGACGTGAGGGGCAGTGCTGAAGGCGAGGGGGGTGGAATCTGGCTCCTCTCGTCGCGTTTTGTGCGCTGGCTCGGGAGGAAACCACTAGCCAGCGTTGAATAGATTTCTGGATCAGGCGCGTGGACCCGAGCACGGCATGGAGGCGCCGGGCATGAGGGGTATCGAGCTGTATCGACACGTTTCGTGGCTCCGCTTGAGTAGAGCGATTCCGGGGGAGTGAACATGGAGCAGTTCGTAGCCGTCATATTGGCCGCGGGCCTGGGGACACGGATGAAATCCCGCAGGCCCAAGGTCATGCACGAGATATGCGGCAGGCCTATGGTATCATACGTGCTTGACGCGGCCGAGTCCGCCGGAGCGGCGAGGATCGTCGTGGTGGTAGGACACGGTGCGGAACTCGTGAAGCAGGCAGTGGGGTCGCGTGGAGAGTGCGTTGTCCAGGCCGAGCAGCTCGGCACTGGCCACGCCGTCATGGTGGCTGAAACCATCCTGAGCGGCTACGACGGCCCTGTCGCAGTGATCGCCGGGGACGCGGCGTTCCTCAGTGGGCAAGACCTTGCCGCCCTTGTCGAGGGACATGTGCAGAGCGGTGCGTCTGCGACCGTCCTGTCCGCGGTCCTGGACGACCCCGAGGGATACGGTCGGATCGTACGGAACGCGCAAGGCAACATAGTCAAGATCGTCGAGGAGAGAGACGCCTCTCCCGAAGAGGCGGCGCTGACCGAGGTCAATAGCTCTATATACTGTTTTTCTGCCCAGGACCTCTTCAGCTCCCTTCGGGAAGTGGCTCCCGACAACGCTCAGAGAGAATACTACCTTACAGACGTGATAGGCATCATGCTCCGAAAGGGCCTTCGCGTTCAGGTGGTGAGGGCCCGCGATCCGTTATCGGCGCGGGGCATTAACACCCGCGTCCAACTGGCTGAGGCGGAGCGCATCTTCCGTGACAGGGTCCGGGAGCGTCTCATGCTGTCGGGCGTGACCATGATCGATCCGCAGTCGACGTTTGTGGACGCCGATGTCGCCGTGGGGCGGGATACCATCATTCTTCCGTTCACGTTCCTGGTGGGCAAGACGTCCATCGGCGAAGGATGCACAATCGGTCCGTTCGTCCGGATAGTAGACTCCCAAGTGGCAGATGGGGCATCAGTATCAAACGCCGTGGTGCTCGAGTCCGTCATCGGGCCCGAGGCAACGGTGGGACCGTACAGCTACCTCCGTCCGGGGACCGTCTTGGCGGAAAGGGCGAAGGTCGGGACGTTCGTGGAAGTCAAGAAGTCTACGATAGGGAAAGGAAGCAAAGTGCCTCACCAGACGTACCTGGGTGACGCAACCGTCGGCGACGGGGTCAACATCGGAGCCGGGACGATCACGTGCAACTACGACGGTTGGCAAAAGCATCCCACGATGATCGAGGACGGGGTGTTCATCGGCAGCAACTCAAACCTCGTGGCTCCTGTAAGGATCGGGAAAGGCGCGTACGTTGCTGCGGGGTCCACTATCACACGGGATGTGCCTGAAGGCGCGCTAGGAATCGCACGAGGCTATCAGAAGGAGATCCCGGGTTGGGTACAGAGGCGCCTTGAACGTCGGAACGACGCTGAGGGGCACGGCGGGAAAGGCTGAGACGGGCCCTGCAGCAAAGAGTCGGGAGGCTTACGTGATGAGTGACGCTGGTGGAATCCACATGATGCTGCCGTCCTACAAGAAGATGAAGGTTTTCACGGGGCGCGCTCATCCCGCCCTCGCGGAGGCGATAGCTGCCCATCTCGGTGTCGGCCTTGCCGCGATGAAGGTGGACAGGTTCCGCGACGGCGAGATACGAGTCGCCATTGAAGAGAGCGTGCGCGGCACCGATGTCTTCGTGATACAGCCTACGTGCCCGCCGGTCAACGAGAACCTCATGGAGCTCCTCATAATCATAGACGCGATGCGTCGCGCCTCCGCCAAGACGGTCACGGCCGTGATCCCGTATTACGGCTACGCGAGGCAGGACAGAAAGACAAAGGCCCGCGATCCCATAACGGCGAAGCTGGTGGCAAACCTGCTGGTGACGGCGGGGTGCGACAGAATGGTGACGGTAGATCTGCATGCCGGGCAGGTTCAGGGTTTCTTCGACATTCCGGTGGACCCGCTCCTGGCCATGCCGATCCTGGCCAGGTACATCCAAGAGGCCGGCCTTGCCGACTGCGTAGTGGCCTCACCCGACATCGGAGGGGTTGCAAGGGCCCGAGCCATGGCCGGGAAGCTCCACGCGGACCTCGTGGTCATAGACAAGAGGCGGCCTGAGCCAAACGTATCCGAGGTAATGAACATCATCGGTGATGTGGACGGAAGAAACGTCATCCTCGTCGATGACATCATAGATACTGGCGGCACGATAGTGCAGGCGGCCGACGCGCTGTACGAGGCAGGGGCTCGAGAGGTATACGCCGCATGCACTCACGCGCTTTTCTCGGGACAGGCTAGAGACGTTTTGACCGGGTCGAGCATCAGGAAGACGATAGTCACCGACACGATACCCATCGACCAGGACAGGCGCCCGGAGAGGACTGAGGTGCTATCGGTGGCGCCTCTCCTGGCCGAGGCCATTCGAAGGATATACGAGGAGCTTTCAGTGTCCACCCTCTTCGATTGAGCGGGACGGATGGACAGAAGGGCGTGCCATGGGGAGACTTGTCGTCAGCAGCGGGCTCTGGACTATGAGAGTTCCAGTGAGGAGAGTTCCAGTGAGGCAAAGGAGAGTAATAGTCGAGGAAAGCCTGGGAGAGAGTACCGACAGAGCATGGGGTTGTGTCCGGAGTTCGACGAGACCGCAACGAACGTTGGAAGGAGCGGTTGTAATATGAAAGAGATAGTCGTCAATGCACGGCCAAGAGAGAGAACCGGCAAAGGATACGCGCGCAAGGCGCGGGTCGTGGGCGAAGTGCCCGCCGTGGTATATGGAAAGGGCTCAGGGTCCACCTCCATCAGCCTTGATGAAAGGGAGTTTTACAGGGCGGTTCAAGCCGGACTCGGCGCCGGCAAGCTAGTGAAGCTGGTCATCAATGGTGCAGGGAACGGCAGAGTTGAGAAGACTGCTCTTCTGAAGGAAGTTCAACGAGATTTCGTGAGAGGCGACGTCATCCACGTCGACTTCCAGGAGGTTTCCCTGACGGAGGCCATTACCGCCACCATTCCGGTGGTCTTGGTAGGAGAGGAAAGGCGTCCGAACGACGGTGGGGTAATAGAGCACCTGCTTTGGGAGATCCAGATTCACGCATTACCTGCCGATATGCCCGAGAGAGTAGAGGTGGATGTCTCCGGGCTGCGGATAGGCGATTCTGTCAAGGTGGCCGATCTCAGGCTGCCCAAGGGCGTACGGACGCTGAGCCACGCAGACGAGAGCGTGGTAACGGTGGCGGCGCCAGCGCGAGGAGCGGAGGAGAAGAGGCCCGCGGCTGAAACGGGCGAGGCTGGTGGGGCCGGAGAGGCCAAGACTGCCGGCGAGGCAAGCTGACGAGGAGAAGGCGGATTACGCTCGTGAAACTCATCGTCGGGCTCGGCAACCCGGGCAGCCAGTATGAAGGATCCAGGCACAACGTGGGTTTCCTGGTCGTCGATTTCCTCGCGAAGAGGCACGGTATCAGGGTCGCGCAGAGGAGATTCCACGCGCTCCTGGGGCAGGGAGAGATCCGCGGGGAACAGGTGATCGTCGCCAAACCCATCACTTACATGAATCGCAGTGGGTATGCAGTTCGTGCAATCGCAGACTGGTACGGGGCGGCGCCTTCCGAGATCTTAGTGATTGTGGATGACATGGCACTCGAACCCGGACGCATACGCATGCGTCCCAAGGGGAGCGACGGAGGCCACAAGGGTTTGAGATCCATAATCTCTCTTCTGGGCTGCCAGGACTTTCCGCGGCTGAGGGTGGGCATCGGAAGACCGGGACCTTCCGAAGACGCTGCGGGTTACGTGCTCGGCTGGTTTACACGTGAAGAGCTTGCCGTGATGCTGGAGGCGTTCGACCGCGCTGCGGATGCGGTGGAGGCTTGGATCGCCTCCGGCGTCGACGAAGCCATGAACATGTTCAATGGATGACGTTTCCCGCCTTCCGACGTCTTGAGATCCAGCAAGATCCTAGCTACGACGTGTCCTCTCCGCAAGCAGGAATGAAAAGCTCTACCTCGAAATGTACAGTTGACGCGCCATGGGGGAGGTTCGCTTCCAAATTCTCATACGGAGGTGGATGCGATGAATTCTCTGCTGGTTATGGTGGTGACCTTCCTCCTGTACATAGTCGCCTACAACCTCTATGGTAAGAAGCTCGGGCACAAGCTGTTCGAGCTAGCCGCCAAGAACGTGACTCCGGCGGAGGAGATCAACGACCGGGTAGACTACGTGCCGACGAACAGAATCATACTCACGGGTCACCATTTTACTTCGATTGCAGGAACCGGTCCCATCGTAGGCCCGGTTCTCGGTGTCATATGGGGCTGGGTTCCTGCGCTGCTCTGGGTTGTGCTGGGGTCCATCTTTGCGGGCGCGGTTCACGACCTCGGCGCTCTCGTCGTATCCATGAGGCAACGAGGCAAGTCAATAGGTGACATAACGGGGTCCATCGTGAATCCTCGCGCGCGGACGCTGTTCTTTGCGATCATATTCTTCTGTCTCTGGATAGTCATAGCCATCTTCGCGATTCTCATGGCCAACCTTTTTGCGACCTACCCGGAGTCAGCGTTCCCGATCTGGGTTGAGATCCCTATAGCCATGGGGCTTTCATGGTATCTGTTCAATAGGAAGGGCAGCCTCCTCGTGGGCTCAATTGTGGCGATAGCGTTGATGTACCTCACCATCTGGATAGGGCTCTTCATCCCGATAAGCCTCAGCAAAGCGGCATGGCTCGTCATCATCATGGTGTATATCTACTTCGCCGCCACACTTCCTGTCCACCGCCTACTGCAGCCGCGAGACTACATCAACGCTCTCGAGCTCGGAGTCGCCATGGTTCTGCTCATTCTCGGAATAGTCATCGCGCCCAAGCCTATCGTTGCTCCTGCCGTGATCACCTCGCCGGCTGGAGCCCCTCCGATGTTACCGTTCTTGTTCATAACGATAGCGTGCGGCGCCATCTCAGGGTTCCACAGCCTGGTCTCGAGCGGAACTAGCTCCAAGCAGATCGACAAGGAGCCCAATGCGGTCACGGTAGGTTATGGAGGGATGATGCTCGAGGCCGCGCTCGCGACCCTGGTTATCCTGGCCGTCACCACGGGAGTCTCCAGGGAGACCTGGCTCGCTACGTACGCGAATTACGCGAAGGTCCCAACGCTTCCAACGTTTGCCGAGGGCGGCGCGCGGATAGTTGCGGCGCTTGGGATCCCGAAGGCGCTTTCCCTCAACATCCTGGCGGTGTTCATGATCAGCTTCGCCGGCACGACCATTGACACGGCCACGCGCTTGCAGCGGTACGTGATCTCGGAGTTCGGAGACGCCGCCGGCCAGAAGTGGCTCACGAATAGGTATGTAGCCACGCTCATCGCCGTGGTAACCGCGTATCTCCTCGCCTTCAGAGGAAGCGCCAACGTTATCTGGCCTCTGTTCGGAGCTACGAACCAGCTCCTAGCAGGGCTGGCGCTCCTGGTAGTAACGGTGTACGTGGCGAAGCAGAAGAAGCCGCTGATCTACACGGCGGCCCCGATGGTCTTCATGATCGTGATTACCACGTGGGGAATGATCGGCAATCTGAGGAACTACCTGGCCGCAGGCAACTGGCTTCTCTCGGTCATTGACGCTATAGTCCTTCTCCTCGAGGTGTGGCTGATCATCGAGGCATGGACGGTCATGACCAAGATCACGCGCGGCGAAATACCACACGAGGCAGCGAAGGCGTAGTCACAATCCGCAGACGTGGATCCCTCCATGGCGCGTGTTCCACGTGCGACAGGCTGAACACAGATAGAACATAGAGCCCAAGAAATCACGCAGGTCTCAGTAGGGACAATTCGACGAAAGCAAGGCGCTCGAAAGAGGTGTGGACGGACCAGGAGCAGGGGCTTATGCCCCTATCTCCTGGTCCGTCCGGCCAAGAGCTCCTCGGCCTTCTGGATGAGGCCCCGGACTATCAGTCCGGCTTCCCTCGTGGTGATGTTGCTGTAGTCGTACACACCATTGTCGACGTTTATCTTGTCAGCGAAGCCGAGCTCCCGCGCGATCTCGTACTTCACCTCGTCCGAGACAATGCTGCGGTTTCGACCCATGGCTCCACCTCCGCGACTAGTATTCCCCGGACCCTCTTTTTCGAGTCGCCTGAGCGCTGAGGCCGCGAACGACGCCCTCAGCGGGACGAAAGAAATACATGATGCTGAGCAAATTTTGCCCGCCCTTCACCGGCCGCCTTCCGCGCTTCCAGCGCGCATCCTCACACAACGCGCTTTGTGTCGAACGCTGTCCCATTTCCAGTTGGCACCATATTTGCTAAGCTTACAGGTGAGTCTCTGTCTCTCCGTACGCTGTTAACCGCGAACACGCCGAAGATGTCGAAGATGTCGAAGACGGAGGGGTGTCGTGATGCCTGTTCTCGGAGATCAGACGATTGTCGCCTTGTCGAAAGTGCTGGATGCGCTGTCGCTCCGGCACGAAGTCACGGCTGACAACATCGCCAACGTCAATACCCCTGGCTTCAAGGCAAGGCGTGTCTTGTTTGAGGACCAGCTCAAGGCGGCGATCTCCCGTGGTGACCCGGGATCTTGGCAGCCCACCATTGAGGAGGACCATCTCTCGGTGAGGCGCGACGGGAACAGCGTCGACATAGATCTCGAGATGGCGTGCCTGGCAGAAACCACGATGATGTACAGCGCCATGTCTCGTCTCGTATCAGATCGTTTCAGCCTGCTAAAGTACGTCATCAGCGAGGGGAGGCGATGACGCATGGGCGTTTTTTCATCCTTCAGGATAAGTGCCACAGGTCTCGCCGCTGAACGCCTTAGAATGGACGTTATTGCCAACAATATCGCCAACGTCAACACGACGCGCACGGAGGACGGGGGGCCTTACAGAAGGCGGCAGGCCGTGTTCCAGGCGCTCGTGACCCGTTTCTGGAGAACTGGCTTCGGGACGAGCGAGCAGCGCGGCCTTGGCCGGAGGGTGGCCGAGGCGCCCGGTCGGGGTGTGGCGGTCGTGGGAATAGTGGAGGATCCGTCTCCGCCACGCATGGTGTACGATCCCGGCCACCCGGACGCGGATGCCCGCGGGTACGTGGCAATGCCCAACGTCGATCCAGTGAGAGAGCTCGTGGACATGATCTCGGCGACGCGGGCTTACGAGGCGAACGTCACCGCCCTCAACGCGGCGAAGACGATGGCTATGAGGGCGCTCGAAATAGGCAAGGGATGATGCTTGTGCGTAAGGCTTGTGCGTGAGATGCGCGGGCCGTTTCCGTGATGAGGTGCCGGTGTCCTGACGCGAGGCTTCAGCACTAGGGGTGGGGTGGTGTGATGGACATCAAGATCAGCTCGACGCTGCAGAAGACGCTGGACGAGCTCGACCGCAGGAGCGCGACGGGAGCCCAGGCGACGCTGGAGGACTTCAAGGAGATGCTGGACGATGCCATCGACACGGTGAACAACCTCCAGAGGAACGCCGACAAGCTCACCCAAAAGCTCGCCACAGGCGAGCTGAAGGACCTTCACCAGGTCATGATAGCCGTGGAGGAGGTAAACGTCGCCCTGCAGCTCACGATGCAGATACGTAACAAAATCGTCGAGGCTTACCAAGAAGTCATGAGGATGCAGGTGTAAGCGATGGCAGCCATCGGGCAGAACCTTGGGCGCCAGACGCGCTCGCTGTGGGACCAGATGACGTCAAGCCAGAAGCTCATGGTCCTTCTCGCGATCGCCTTGGGAGTGGTCGCCATGGTGCTTCTCTTGAGCAGAGCGGGCAAGACCGAAATGGTGCCGCTTTACACCAACCTCTCAGCGAGTGACGCGGCGGACATCGTGACCAAGCTAAGGGAAATGCGTATCCCCTATGAGCTTTCAGATGGGGGTACTACCGTCAAGGTGCCGTTTTCTGACGTGTACGAGACCCGAATGGACTTGGCCAGTCAAGGCCTTCCCAAGGGAAGCACCGTTGGATTCGAGATCTTCGACAAGACGACTCTTGGCGTCACGGAGTTTACTCAGAAGATGAACTACCGGAGGGCGCTCCAGGGAGAGCTCACCCGCACGATAATGCAGCTTCGCGAGGTCGAGGACGCACGGGTCCACATCGCCATTCCGGAGCCGGAGTTGTACACCGACGAAAAGAAGCCGCCGACGGCCTCGGTGATGTTGAAGCTGCGTAGCGGGGCGACGCTGACCAAAGGACAGGTGCAGGGGATCGTGAGGCTGGTGTCGTCGAGCGTGGAAGGGCTGACTCCCGGCAACGTGACGGTGCTCGATGTGGACGGCAACATTCTTTACGCTGCCAGCGAGGATTCCGAAACAGGAGTGATCGCGTCCCTTTCCGTGAGCCAGCTAGAGGCAAAGAGGGCGTACGAGAAGGAGCTTCAGAAGAGCGTCGAGACCATGCTCACCGAGGTGCTCGGCCCGAGGAAGGTCGTCGTGCGCGTGAGCGCGGAGATCAACTTCGATCGCAGGGAGCAGAACAGCGAGCTCTTCCAGCCCACACCCACGGGGCTTGGGGTGATCCGCGAACAAACGAAGGTGCACGAGGTTCGTTCCACTGCGTCCGACCCGGCCTCGGGGATACCGGGGACCGGATCCAACGTAGACACTCTGGACGCGGTGGTCGCGCAGGGCAACTCGATCTCGGGAGCGCCGGCTGGGACGGTTGCTCAGGCTTCCAACGGCGGTGAGCGCCTCGACGTTGCCGCGACGGCACAGATGACAGGCGAGCCAGACCAGGGCACGGCACAGGCCGCCGCCAACGTGGCGGCGGAAGGCGTCTACCGCACCGGGGCAGGCCAGGCGGAGACGAGCGGCGAGGAGAGGTCGGAGGAGACTACCCGTTACGAGATATCCCGGGTCGTCGAGCACACCATCAAGGCGCCCGGCGAAGTGCGAAGGCTCTCGGTCGCGGCCATAGTCGCATCCCCCTTGAGTGACAATCAGCTTCAAGCCATCACGAGGTCCATCGGGGCGGCGGTGGGGATCGACCCCGGCAGAGGTGATTCGCTCATCGTCGAAGCCATGGAATTCGGGGCGCCATTGACACCTGAGGCTGAGGAAGCATCCACCGCGGGGGCGGGGAGGATCGAAGGGCCTCCGAACGTGGGAGAAGTCTTGCTGGCCAACATGGAATACGTGCTAGCAGGGATAATCGCGCTCTTCCTGGTAGGGCTCGTGATTTCAGTGGTCCGCCAAAGAACCTTCGAGAGACCAGTGGCGGTGCCGGTGCAGGCGGCCACACCCCTTCCCATCGCCTCGGAGGGCGCGCCTGCTGCGCCTGTAGCCGCGGCGCAAGAATCAGGACAGGGGGAAAGACAGGGGGACGCCGGCAGGCTGGTGAAGGAGCTCCCGGCGCGTCCTGCTCCCGCGGCAGAAACGGCAGCGAGGGTGATATCCGGATGGATGGACGAGGACAAGAGGTGACCGGCCTTGGCACCATCCATTGAACTCAGTGGAAAGAGAAAGGCGGCCATAGCTCTCGTGAGCCTGGGGTCCGAGATGTCGGCGGAGGTATTCAAGTACCTCGACGAGGCAAAGATCGAGCAACTTACCCTTGAGATCGCGGGCCTGGGCAGTGTTCCTTACGAAACCCGCAAGCAGGTGTTGGAGGAGTTCTACGAGAGGTGCGAAGCACAGGAGTTCGCAACGGGCGGCGTGGAGTACGTAAGGCAAGTTCTGGAGCGGGCGCTCGGCGCCCACCGTGCTTCCGAGATCATCGACAGGATCACGGCTGCTCTTCAGGAGAAGCCTTTCAGCTTCGCGCGTCAGATAGACCCGGCCCAGCTCGTGAACTTCATCGAAAACGAGCACCCTCAGACCATAGCCCTGATCCTGGCCTATCTCCGTCCCGAGCAGTCGGCGGCGGTGCTCTCCGCTCTACCCGAAGGGCTTCAAACAGAAGTAGCCGTGCGGCTTGCTGAGATGGACAGGACGTCCCCCGAGGTCGTCGCGGAGGTGGAGAGGGTCCTGGAGAATAGGCTCTACGCCATAGGAGGCCAGAGCTACAACTTCGCGGGTGGGACGAAGGCGCTGGTGGACGTGTTGAACCGTGTGGACAGGGCTACCGAGAAGACCATACTCGAAGAATTGGAGGAGCAGAACCCGGCGCTCGCAGAGGAAGTCAAGAACCTCATGTTCGTGTTCGAGGACATCACACTCCTCGATGACCGGGCGATCCAGACCTTCCTCAAGGAGGTCGACACGAAGGACCTCGCCCTAGCGCTGAAGGCCTCGAGCGACGAGGTCAAGAAGAGGATCTTCAGCAACATGTCGGAGCGCGCCGCTGAGATGCTGCGGGAGGACATGGAGTTCATGGGCCCGGTCCGCTTGAGGGTTGTGGAAGAGGCTCAGCAACGCATAGTGACCGTCATCCGCAGGCTGGAGGAAGCGGGGGACATCGTCATCGCGAGAGGTACGGAGGACGAGGTGCTTGTCTAGGATCATCAAGGCACAGGAGTTGCGTGGCAACCCCGCGCTCGTGGGAAAGGGACCGCTTGAGGCGATCCTTGCCGCGCTTCCCGACGAGGCGGTCCCAATCAGGGGCGGTGCAGGCGGATCGTTGGGACAGGGAGGCGATCCGGCCGCGCTTGCCCGCTCCATCATCGAGCAGGCGGAACGGGCCGCCAAGGCTCGACTTGATGAGGCGACTGGGGAGAGCGCACGGATTCTCAAGGAAGCCTACGAAAGAGGCTACGAAGACGGGCGTGCCGAAGCCACCGCCAAAGTGATGGAGCGCGCGAGGGAGTTCCTGGAGTACCTGGAGTCCCTTGCGCGTGGGGTGGCCGAGGCCGCGGAGGACGCCGTGAGAGCGGCGGAGGACACCGTGGCGGATCTCGCGATCGAGGTGGCGGAGAAGATCTTGAGGCACGAGGTGTCCGTCGACGGGTCCGTGGTCCTGGAGATGGTCAGGGAGTCTGTCGAGAAGGCGAAGGCCGGAGGGTCCGTCAGAATCAGAGTGAGCGCGTGGGACCTGGAACGAGTCAAGGATTTCCGTGAAGAGCTTATCAGGATGGCAGACGACGTGGAAGCCATCGAGATCATTGAAGATCCCAGGGTAGAACCGGGCGGGTGTATCGTGGACACGGAGTTCGGGTCGGTGGACGCAAGGCTTGGAACGCAGCTGCGCGAGATCAGGAGGGCTTTCTTTGGCAACGGCGACGCCAATGGCAACTGAGATCCCGACGCCCTACCGTGTATGCTACGGCACGTCTCGCCGGGAGGGGCTACACCGAAATGGGTTTCAGGGGAACGGGCGCGGCCCCGCGACGAACCTTGACGTGTCGAGGTTCCGGAGCGCCATGAGGGCTTGTGACCCGTTGCGGGTGAGCGGAAGGGTAGTGCAGGTCATAGGGCTCGTGGTGGAGTCCATGGGCCCGCCAGCGCATGTGGGCGAGATCTGCCGGATATACACGCGGGGCCAGAGGGCGCCGATCCACGCTGAGGTCGTGGGATTCCGGGAAGGCAAGACCCTCCTGATGGTTCTCGGCGACAGGAACGGCATCGAGCCCGGAAGCGAGGTCGTGGCGAGCGGAAGGGAGGCCGTGGCGCCGGTGGGCGAGGGGCTCTTAGGGCGTGTAATCGATGCCTTCGGACGGCCGCTCGACGGCAAGCCGCCCATCAGGATCGAAGCGGAATACCCCCTGTTCAACGCGCCTCCAGCCCCGCTGGAACGCGCCAGGATCTTGGAACCTCTCGCCCTCGGCGTGCGGGCCGTGGATGCGGCAATCACGTGCGGCAAGGGGCAGAGGCTCGGGATATTCGCCGGGAGCGGCGTCGGCAAGAGCACACTGCTGGGGATGTTCGCCAGGAACACCTCCGCGGACGCGAACGTGATAGCGCTCGTCGGCGAGAGAGGCCGCGAGGTCCGCGAGTTCATAGAGAAGGACCTGGGCCCCGAGGGTCTCAGGCGGTCGGTCGTGGTCGTGGCCACGTCAGACCAGGCAAGCCTCGTGCGGCTGAAAGGGGCTTTCCTCGCGACGGCCATTGCGGAATACTTCCGCGACACCGGGCGCGATGTGCTCCTTATCATGGATTCCCTTACCCGCCTCGCCATGGCGCAACGGGAGGTGGGACTCGCCATTGGGGAACCGCCCACCACGCGGGGGTACACGCCGTCGGTGTTCTCAATGATGCCGCGCCTGCTGGAACGAGCGGGGAACTCGTCGTCTGGAAGCATCACAGGACTTTACGCGGTGCTGGTCGAGGCGGATGACATGAACGAGCCCATAGCCGACGCGGCGCGGAGCATTCTCGACGGCCACATAGTCCTTGCGCGGGAGCTTGCCGCCATGAACCACTACCCAGCCGTGGACGTGCTGGCGAGTGTGAGCAGGGTGATGTCAGACGTCGCGGACCAAGCGCACGTCAAGGCTGCCGCGAGGATGCGGGAGGCGCTCAGCATCTATAAGGAAGCGGCGGACCTCATAAACATCGGAGCCTACGTGCCTGGCACTAACCCGAAGATCGACTGGGCCAAGACGATGATCGACACCATAAACGCATTCCTCAAACAGGGGATCAACGAGAAGGCGGACTACGGAGAGACCGTGTCCAGGCTGCGGAGCATGTTCGGATCATGAAAAGGTTCAGGTTTCGCCTGGAGAAGCTGCTCGAGGTGAGGCGGCTGAGAGAAAACGCCCTCCAGCAGGACCTGGCGCGGGCCCAGGAGGCGCTCCGGCGAGAGAAAGGCGTGCTCGAAACGCTGGGGGCGGCGCGCGGCGCGACCCTTGAAGCCCTACGGGCGAACGTGTGCGGCACCCTGAATGTCCAGGATATCGCTGCTTACTACCGTTACCTTGGGTTCCTGGCCCACCGAATCGAGGAACAACGGGCGGTCGTGGAGCGCGCGGCCCGGGAGGAGGCCGCGAAAAGGGACGCGCTCATCGCGGCGAGACGCAGGCGCAAGGTCGTCGAGAAGCTTAGGGAACGGGCGTACGCGCGCTACCGCGAGGGCATCCTCCGGGAAGAGCAAGCGTTCCTCGACGAGGTGGGATCCATGAGATACGCTCGGAAAGGAGGTGAAGACTTGAGTGGAAACGTCCTTTTCCGTGCGCTTGGACCTGGTGAAGGCGACAGCTGACATTTGCCAAGCCGGCGCGGGAGGGGTTCGAACTGTCGGGGCTGCACTTTCAGAGACGGACTCGGGAGGCTGCGGCGCTGACTTCCGGGCAGAGCTTGCCTTGCGTATTGGGGCGGCAAACGCGAACGGCTCAAGGCCCTGGACGCACGTTGATGCGGGTGACCCTGTCCCTGCGGGGACTGTTGCGGTAGGCGACCCCGGGGCCATCGCCGAGCGAAGCGTGTACGAAGCCCACGAGGTCGTCCGGATCGGCGAGACTGACTTGGCCGAGGAGACGGTGGAGGCGGGCAAACCGAGCGAGGGTGGCAAGCCCGGTGAGGCGGGCGAGACGGGCAGCGTCGGGAGAACGGATAGCACCGGGCTAAGGGACGAGCAGGGGGATGCCTTTTCTCAATGCGACGCACGGGCGATTCGCCGCACCAAGAGTTGCTGCTCGGATGGCGCGGGTCGCGCTCCCTGCGAAGAGTCCTCCGCCTCCGTGTCCAGGCTTGTGGCGGCACACGGCCTCTTGGCCGCCCAGGGTGGTGCCCAGGCTCAGGTGGAGGGAAACCCCGCGGACGCGAAACCCATGGAGGCGATTACGGCGCCTGCGGCGACGACTGCCGCCGATGCGCTGACACTGAGCGGGGGTGTGGTCCGTGACACGGGTAGGGTTTCCGAGGCAGTAGGCCTGCCCGAGCACGGCGGCGCAAGCTCCGTGCGGCGGGGTGGTGCCGTGAGCCCAGAGAACACGCGGATGGAGCTGGCGCCAGGGGCATCAGCGCGCAACCGCAAAGCTGAGCGAGCGGCTGCGCAGGATGGGCCCGCGCCGGCGGAACGCGCGCATGCGCGCCGGGCGAGGCAACCGCTGCCAAACGGCGTACGGACGGCGGAAGAGTGGGGCCAGGTAGAGAAGAGAGACAGACTGGGGGCCGGAGGCTATGAGAAGGTCTTCGCTCTGAAGACCAGCGCGTCGGGGGCAATGCAAGTGCCGGTGACTCCTTGCGAACTGGCGGACGAGGTTGAGATGAGCCTCGCTCCGGCGGAGCCATTGCGTGACGGATCTCGATCGACGTCGACGCCTCGACCGGGCGAGTCTGGGGAGGGTGGCGCACCGGTTGACCACGCGGCCGGGGGCGCGTCCGCGAGCGGGAAGCGGGGGGCGGCGCCCGACATCCTTGCCGATTTTCGCGGAACAGGAAGCATCGAGGGCCATGTCCGAGTCCTGGGCAAAGACTGGGGGCGCCGCGACGCGGCGGTCGCTTGCCGTGGCGGCGAGACGGTGCACCGGACCCCTAGGCTCGAGGATTCCAAGGTTGTGGGCATGACGGGGAGCGAGGTGTCCCGTACTGAAGGATGCCCGCCCGACGGAGCGGACCACGTAGTGCTCGAGATGGCTCCAGGGGAAGACTCGGAGGCGCGGCCATCCTCGGCGCATGCGTGTGATCTTCCAGCACAGGCGAGGATGGGGAGGCCAGAATGGACAGACAGCATCTCCGCATCGGAACCTGCCTCGGAAGCGCCCTCGGAACCGGCCTTGGAACAGGCCTTGGAACCTCGACCTAAGGGACTCGAGGCACCCCTCGATGCGGATCGGTCGAATCTCGGGGTGAAGTCCGCGTTCATTGTCCGCAGCGAAAGTTCGGTCGAGCGAACGTCCGTGGCCGTGGGCGTGAGCAAGGGCGCCGTCCCCCGTGTGGGGTCTGCCCAAGTGAGGTGCGAGGTGACCAGCCAGTCGCCACGAGGACAAGACGCGGCGATCTCCGGTTCGCATGTTGACGTTCTGGCAGAAGGCGGGACGATGCTTGAGTCGGCGGTGGGCACACCGGTAGGTCTCTCGCTAGAGAGTCGTTCAGAGGCCGACACGCAGCCTAGAGGCGCCGCCATCATACCGGTCGAGACCAATGTGAGGCTAGGCTCGCACGGTGACGATGGCGATGCGTCCACAAGACAGGCGGGCATTCCTCTCGAAGGCGGTGTGAATAGTCCTCCGGAGGCCCGCTCCGGACGACCGCTCGGGATTCGCGTGCCGAAGGCTGGGTCGCAGGTCACCGGCCGAACCCTTGTGGCTCAAGCGGAGAAGAAGGCGGACACCCAGGCGCCGGCTCAGACGCGGTTCGCCGTCGGATGCCCGGAGTCCCCGCGAACGCCCGTCAGAGAGCGGGTGGCCGGGTCAAGCGGGAGGACAGGTGGCGCGACGACGCGATGGGCCGCGGAGAACGAGAAAGCCGAACCCGTATCAGAAAAGCCTTTCGCCGCGGAATGCGGGATGTCCGAACCCCGCCCTCTCCACGGAAGAGCAGAGATGCCTCCGATGCCGGGAGATCGTGGGATGCCCGAGCGCGCGGTGCCCATCACGGCCCGAGCGGTGGTCGATCAGATCGTCAGAAGGGCGGAGATACGGCTCGGAAGATCTGAAGCGGAGATGGTCATAGACCTAAAACCCGATGTCTTGGGGAGGGTCCACCTCCGCATAACCGCTGAACCCGGACGAATCGTGGCACAGATCAGGGCCGAGAACTCGATTACGAGGCAGCTCATCGAAGCCGGATTAGGTGACCTGAAGGTAGCCCTTGCTGAGCGAGGTCTGGACCTCGGGAGCGTCACCATTTCTGGGGGCTTCGGAGCCGGGATCGCTTGGGACGGGTCGAGGTCGAGGTGGGCGGAGGGCGGCGCGGGGCGTGGCGAATCGGGGGCCGCCCAGGGAGGCGAGAGAGCAGACTCGCTGCGCGCCGTAGGTCAGTTCGCTGTAGCGCGGCCGTTCCACGGGGCGGCGCACATAGTGGATTGCGTGGCGTAGGGCTCCGCCAGCTGACGCCCGGGGCTGACCGCGCACCCGTGACAGGGGCCGGCTGGGCTGGCAGGGTTAGTTGGGCAGGCTGCGGCGGGCCGGGCGGACCGCGGCGGGAAGCTTCGTATTCCTGAGGAAAGGAGGGAAAGCCAGTGAATATCCGAGCGACATCCGGGGCAGGCGCGCAAGCGTCGCCGACGAGCGCCGCTGAGAAGGGCGACAGTAGAACGGAGCTCGGCAAGGACGCGTTTCTGAAACTGCTCCTCACCGAGCTGCGATACCAGGATGCGTTCAAGCCGGTGGATGACAGAGAGATGATCGCGCAAATGGCTCAGTTCTCCACGCTCGAGCAGATGCAGAACCTGAGTGTGGCCATGGAGGGCCTCGCGAAGATGCAGCACGCCACTCAGGCTGCGGCGCTCATCGGTAAGAAGGTCACGGCCGCGGTGGACGAAGGGGTCGTTACCGGCACGGTTTCCGGCGTGAGGTTCAGAGACGGCGTCGCGTACCTCGTTGTGGAGGGGAAAGAAGTTCTCGTGACCGATGTGAGCGAGATCGCGTGAGCGCGAGGGACGATGCGTCGAGGAGTGGTTGTCTTGGTCGAGAAGGTGCCGTCCGAATTCCAGATACCGATGCGAGCGGCTGTGCCCGCCGGGGGTGTTGACAAGGTCCGCAGCAAACCCGCTGGCGACACCGTGACCTCCGCTGCCTCTGCCCCGTCGTTCGGAGAGGTCTTGAGGCGGGAGATCGAGGGGCAGAGCGTGAGGTTTTCCGGCCATGCCCAGATGCGAATGAGGGCCAGGAACATCTCCCTTTCAGAGGTGGATATGGCAAGATTGGCCCAGGCGGTGGACAGAGCTTCCGCGAAAGGCGCGAGGGAGTCGCTCATACTCATGGACAACCTCGCACTCGTGGTGAGCATCAGGAACCGCACGGTCATAACCGCGGTGGACGGGGAGCACATCAAGGAAAACGTGTTCACCAACATCGATAGCGCGGTGATAGTGTGACTGCGACGAGACCGCGCCGTGGGGCTGGACCTCTTTCGAGGGGGCCCCGGAGCCGCCGGCGACACCGGCGGCCAGCGAAGGAAGGAGGTCAAATACGACAATGCTACGGTCGATGTTTGCCGGAGTCTCCGGCTCGAGATCGCACCAGGTTTGGATGGACGTCATTGGCGATAACATCGCCAACATCAACACGCCTGGCTACAAGACAGGCAGGGTTACGTTTCACGAACTCTTGGTCCAGACGATCCGTGGTGGTGGCGCCCCGGTGCAGGACGGAAGGGGAGGCATCAACCCCATGCAGGTCGGGCTCGGGACAAGCCTTAGAAGCATAGACACTTGGCACACCCAGGGCAACATCCAGGTGACCGAGGTGCCGAGCGATCTCGCCATTGATGGCATCGGGTTCTTCGTGTTGAGCGACGGGCTCAAGACGTACTTCACCCGCGACGGCAGCTTCCAGATCGGTGCTGACGGTGTACTCGTGAGCCCTGCGACTGGTTATCGAGTACAGGGCAGGCCCGTCGACCCTTCCACAGGTGAGATCGACACAACTAAACCACCCCAGGACATCAAGATCCTGATAGGACAGGTCATGGAGGCTGCTGCAACGAGGAACACCATTCTGCGCGGAAACCTTGACTCACAGGCAGTCGCTGGGGACAGCTTCAGCAGCCTTCTCCAAGTATACGATTCTCTCGGGCGGCTCCACGAGATGCCGATCACTTTCAGGAAGCTGGATCCCACAGTACAGATCAATGACCCTGCAACAGGCACCACGACGAATATCGGCGATCGGGCGTGGTACTGGGAAGTCACAGAACCTCTTGAGCCGGTAGGAGACCCTTCTAAGGTCGACGTGGTGGGCAAGGGTTTCCTTCTATTCAACGAGAACGGCAAGGTCGACACAGAAGCGACTGAGAACGCCTGTGAGAATGCCTTGGCGACTTATCCAGACTTGGAAGCTGGCCCGTATGATTACCCTCCTACGTTCAAGATCCTATCGACCAATGGGTCCGCCGAACAGGACGTCAGGCTAGATGTAGAAAGCCTCACCCAGTACGCCGAACCTTCGTCGGTGTCCATGAGTTTCCAGGATGGTTTCCCCGCGGGCACTCTCGAGACGTTTGCTGCTGACGCGGATGGGGTGATCACCGGCATCTACTCCAACGGCCAGTATCGCACGCTGGCCCAGGTGGTGCTGGCGAACTTCTCGAACCCTGGCGGCCTTCTCCGGATGGGCGGAGGGTTCTACCAGGTGTCGCCCAACTCGGGCGCTCCTATAATTGGCGAGCCCATGAAAGACGGCAAGGGCAAGATCATCGGCGGTGCCATCGAGATGTCGAACGTTGATCTTGCCAAGCAGTTCACAGACATGATCATCTCGCAGCGCGGCTTCCAGGCGAACTCCAGGGTGATAACGACCGCTGACGAGATGTTACAGGATCTCCTGAGTCTCAAGAGATAACATGGTTTGCCGCGGTGCCCGCCCTGCCCGTTCCAAGTTGTCGCGGTAGGTTCGGGGCGGGGTCGGGCACCGCCTCGCCGCGTGGATGAGCGCGAGCGCGATAAGATGGCTTGAAGAGGGGCGGCGTAACACGGAATTGACCATCTCGGACGGAGACGCAGGCGGAAAGAGGAGCCGTACAAATTGGCCTCAAGCAGGTATCTGAATCAGAGGACAGGCTGACTCGTTGCAGCAGCCGGGACTCGACACAAAGAAGGGCGGCGCATCGGATGATCAGGGTACACCGGCTTGACGGGTCCGAGATCGTGGTGAACGCAGATCTGATAGAGACTATCGAGGCGACCCCGGATACCATCATCACGCTCACCACCGGCAAGAAGCTCGTTGTAAGGGACGCTGTTGACGAGGTGGTGGCGGCTGTGGTTGCCCACAAGAGGGCGATCGCGCTAGGGCAAGGGATACCGGACACCGGAGGAGCGGCGCGCACGTAGAGGGCCAGGTGCCTGATCTGCGGAGGCCGGTCAGGTTTTGTCGCGTGACGCACCAGGGTGTTGGCCGGGGCGCCCTAGCAGACACGGCCGGAAACAGGGCTTTGCTCCGGACCACGGGCGGCTTCACCGGGCATGAGGGCTGTGGGGGATTGGTTCGCGGATGACGCGGACACGCGACGGTGCCCGGGCGGGTTTGCCTCATCACTACGGCACTGCGACTGATGCAGGTGCCACTCGACTCACGGGGGCATGACATGGACCTTACGACTTTCATCGGGATCGTCGCTGGACTCGTGCTTGTGGGTGTGGCCATCGAGGTGGGTGGGTCGCTCCAGAGCTTCATCGACCTTCCGTCGGTGATGATCACGATCGGTGGCACCGTGGCTGCGACGCTCATCAGCTTTCGTTTGGATGACATCAAGAACGTGCTGAGGGTCACGAAAGTCGCGTTCACGCGCCGTCCAACGCAGCTCACAGAGGTCATGGTGCAGATCATCTCCCTGGCAGAACTTGCGCGGCGTGAGGGTCTCCTTGCGCTGGACAACAGCCTGGACAAGGTGAAGGACGACTTCTTGAGACACGGCTTGCAGCTAGTGGTGGATGGAGTGGATGCGACGGTGATACGGGAGGTTCTGGAGACAGACCTCGACGCCATCGAAGAGCGCCACAAGATGGGGAGAAAGCTGTTCGATCAAATGGCGCTTTTCGCCCCTGCGTTCGGCATGATCGGGACGCTCATCGGGCTCATACAGATGTTGCGGAACATAAACGATCCGAGCGCCATTGGCCCTGGCATGGCGGTCGCGCTCGTCACGACGTTTTACGGGGCCATGCTCGCATATCTCGTGTTCATGCCCATCTCAGGGAAGCTGGCGGTGCGGGGGTCAGAGGAAGCTCTGGAGAAGCAGATCCTCATTGAGGGCGTCCTCGCGATTCAGTCAGGAGACAACCCGAGGATCGTTGAGGAGAAGCTCAGGGCATTCCTGCCTCCCGCCACGAGAGCGCGGGTGGCTTATAAGAGAGGGGTGCATGCGACAGGTAAGCCCGGCTCCGCGAGGGCAACCGGTGGCCCCGGGAAGGAAACGGCTGGTGCAAAGACATGAGACGCAAGAGGTCGGGTGACGAGGAATCAGGTGGAAGCCCGCCCTGGATAACGTCATATGCGGACATGACACAACTGTTGTTGACCTTCTTCGTGCTCCTGTTCGCGTTCTCGTCCATCGACGCGATCAAGTTCCGGCAGGCGGTCATATCGCTTCAGGGCGCGCTTGGCGTGCTCACAGGCGGGCCCCAGCTCCTGAACCCGGGTGAGATGCCGGTTCCAAAGCCTCCGAGCGATATCCGACCTTCGGGGAAGTCCCAAGTCGAGCTCGAGGGGGTCATGGAGGAACTCCAATCTTTCTTGGAGGCTCAGGCGCTCGCCGAGGACGTGCACCTCGAGATCACGGAGCGAGGCCTCGTGGTCAGCTTCATGGACAAGGTTCTATTCGATCTCGGCCAGGCAGACCTGCGCCCGGAGGCTCGGCGCGTCCTTGCGGAAGTCGCTCACATCTTGCGCAGACTTCCGAACGACATAAGGATCGAGGGACACACGTGCGATCTGCCCATACGCACGGCGAAATTCCCATCGAACTGGGAGCTGTCTACCTCGAGGGCGTGCACCGTGCTAAGGTACTTCATCGAGAGCGCGGCCCTTGCTCCGGACAGGTTTACCGCTATGGGGTACGGCGAGTACAGGCCGAAAGTGCCGAATACGAGCGAGGCAAATAGGGCCCTGAATCGCAGGGTGGATATCGTCATCCTGAAAGAGAAGGAGAAGATGGTGCTTCCGGAGCAGGCCTCCGGGGAATAGGGGGATGAGCTTGCCAACGGGTGTCTCAGGTTATCAAAAGCCTGTGTCGAGCCAAGTTGCGACGTCTGGCGCCTCGAGCCGCGTGCCTGCCACCGGCGCGGACCGCGCGGGAACGGATCCAGGGAAGACCGCTGCGACGGCGCGGAGCCAGACGGGAGCTGCTGCCGCAGGGTCCAAGCCTCCGGCGAAGGACGGCTGGGAGGTGCCCGAGAGGCCCGCAGGAGTGGCCTCCGCGAGAGACCTTCGTGCTATGCAGGGGCAACAGCAGGAGGCGAGGGCCCGCAAGCGGAGACTGCCTCCGGTCATGGTCGTGGGCGGCGTGGTGTTCTGCCTTGCCGCGGCAGCCGGGGCGCTATGGTACACTCGCGGAGCGAACCGACAGGCGGGTATCGGAGCGAATGGCGCCAGTGTTGCGAACGCGACGAAGCAGGAGCAGAAGCCGGGTCCGACGTACTCGTTCCAGCCGTTCATAGTCAACGTGGCCGGCACAGACGGAACGCGTTATCTGAAGGCATCCATCAGTGTGGAATGCGCGGACAAGAAGGCAAGTGCAGACATCGCGGCGGTGGAATACAAAGTGAGGGATGCCGTCATTGCGGTCCTGTCCGCCTGCGACTTGGACGAGCTGACCGACGTATCGAGAAGGGACGCGATAAGAAGCCGTGTGGCCGAGGCGATAGAGAGAGCGCTCCCCGGCGACGACAAGAGGTCGCCTCGTGTGAGGGGTGTGTACTTCCTCGAGTTTGTCATTCAGTGACCCTGGACGTGGGGGCGGGAACTTGGACGAGATCCTTTCTCAAGAGGAGATTAACGCTCTGCTCTCTTCGTTCGCGAAGCAGGAAGTGGAGCGCGCCGCAAAGAGCGGGAACGGCAAGAAGAAGCAGGTGCGGCCGTATGATTTCCGCCGTCCCGACAAGCTGTCCAAGGAGCAGCTGCGCACCATTGAGATGATACACGAGACCTTCGCTCGGTTGCTTACGACGTGGATGTCCACGTATCTGAGGCTGCCGGTCAGGGTCACGCTGACATCAAGTGAGCAGATGTCCTTCGACGAGTTCTCGTCGTCCTTGCCAATCCCCGGCGTCATAGCGGTTTTCAACATCAGCCCGCCGGACGGTGAGGCCATCCTCTCCCTGGAGCCACTTCTTGCCTTCGGCATGCTCGATAGGGTGCTGGGGGGACCGGGCCAAGCCAAGGGCAAGCCTCGCGAGCTCACCGATATAGAGCAGCGTCTCATGCAGGATCTCACAGCGAAGGTGCTGGACTTGCTTACCCGTGCGTGGTCCGACGTGACGGCCTTCTCAGCGCGGCTCGAGAATATAGTCGCGAGCCCCCAATTCGCGCAGATCACGGCCGAGACGGAAACCGTCGGCACAGTGTCTCTCCAGGTCACCTTGGGCGAGATCACGGGCGGTGTCACGCTGTGCTATCCGTACCCCGTTCTTCAGCCGGTGCTGCCGAGGCTTGTGGCGACGCGGTGGTTCAAGAAACAGACCGGGCGAGGTGCGGAGGCTAGCTCGGCGGAGGCCATCAGGCAGCGTCTGGCGAACGTTCAGGTGCCCGTGACCGTGGAACTTGGCCAAGCCACCGTCCTAGTGGGCGACTTCCTCGACCTTGCGGTGGGGGACATCATCAAGCTCGACTCCAGGCGCGGCGAAGACCTCGTTGTGCGGGTGGGTGGAGGAGCCAAGTTCGTGGCGCGACCAGGGGTAATCGGGAAGAGGCTTGCGTTCCAGGTGTCGCGCGTTCTGTACGACAGGGGAGGGACCTTGAGATGATCGATGACCCAGTTGGCGAGGGGACGAGTGTCGCGCCTGATCCGGACGACGTGGGGGCCCCGGAACCACTTGGAGAACGGGCGGGAAATGGTGCAGGCCCAGGCCAAGGCTCAGGTCCAGGTCCAGGCCCAGGCCCGGGCGCGGGCGCGGTCACGGGCACGGGCGCACGCGCAGGCGTAGGCGCAGACTTGGGCGCAGGAGCAGACGCATGGACAGATACAGGAGCGGATGAAGACGCGTTCGCAAACGCCCGGGGCCGCGCTGTCGCGAACGAGGCGCCTAGGTCCAGCCTGGAGAGGGCGTTCGAGAGGGCGGAATTCGCGCCGTTCGGCGACAGGCAACGCCAGGGAAGCCACAGCAATATCGATCTCCTGCTCGACGTGCCTCTACCCGTGACAGTCGAATTGGGAAGGACGAGCATGACCATACGCGACATCCTCGACCTCGCCCCGGGTTCCGTTGTGGAGCTGGACAGGGTGGCCGGTGAGCCGGTAGACATCCTGGTCAATGGGAAGCTGGTGGCGCGAGGGGAAGTCGTGGTCATTGACGAGAACTTCGGCGTTCGCGTCGTGGACATCATCGCTCCTGCGGAAAGGTTGAGTGGCACCAAGGCGTGACGTGCCTTTGTTTGAACCGGCTCGGAGGTGGCAGCTGCTGTGGACGTGGTCGTGACGGGAATCCGGCTCGCAGTGAGTCTTGCGCTGGTCATCGCCCTCATATACCTTGTCGGGTTGGCTCTGCGGTCCCTGCAGTGGCGACGTGCCGGAAGGAGGGGTCGTCCGGCCATGGAGCTGTGCGAGTCGCTGCCCCTCGGGCCGGGGCGGGCAGTGCACCTGGTGCGGGTCGGGGACAGGCTCCTCGTTCTTGGGGCCACGGGAACGCACGTTTCGATGCTGGCGGAGTTGGCTCCGGGTTCACTGGACGAAGCGGAACGACAAGAGGGCCCCGCTGGGGCCGCCGATTCCGAAAGCGGGCGGAGGTTCCATGAGGTTCTGAAGGCATACATGGGGCGCTTTGGAGACTCTGAGGACTCGGGAGAGGACACCGGTGAAGGCGACATCCGATAGAGGGAAAGCAAGGGTCGTGGCAGCTCTCTCAGGACGTTTCCTGCCGCTCGTCGCGGTGTCGATCGTTTGCGCGCTCGTCCTCGGGACGATTCCCGCACCGCTGGGCGGGGAGGCGGCGCACGCACAGGCCACGACGGCGCAGACCCAGGCACAGACTCCGGCGACGGCCATGCCCATCCCGGCACGGGTGGGGCCCACCGTCGACATCGGGGGAATGTTGCCTCTGCCCAGGATAGAGGTGGGAGTTGAGTCGGCGGACAGCCCGAAGGAAGTCTCGACGTCCCTCCAGATTCTCGCGCTCTTGACCGTGCTGACCCTTGCGCCCGCCATTCTCGTTATGCTCACCTCTTTCACGAGGATCATCATAGTGCTTTCGTTCGTCCGGAGCGCCATGGGCTCACAGCAAGTACCGCCGAACCAGGTTCTCATAGGGCTTGCTCTCTTCCTCACGTTCTTCGTTATGGCGCCGACGCTGGGGGCAGCCAACGAACAAGCGCTTCAGCCGTACCTGCAGGGGGAGATCTCACAGCAGGTGGCGCTCGACCGCGCGGCCGCGCCGCTACGCGAGTTCATGCTCAGGCAGACCCGGGAAAAAGACATCGCGCTCTTCACAGCGCTCGCGAAAGCGAAGCAGCCTGCGAACCCGTCGGAGGTGCCGCTTCTCGTGCTGATTCCGGCGTTCACGATAAGTGAGCTCAAGACCGCCTTCGAGATCGGGTTTCTCATATACGTTCCGTTCCTCGTCATCGACATGGTCGTTGCGAGCGTCTTGATGTCAATGGGCATGCTGATGCTGCCGCCCGTGATGATTTCCTTGCCTTTCAAGTTGTTGCTGTTCGTGATGGTGGACGGATGGAACCTCGTTATCGGATCGTTGCTCCGCAGCTTTCACTAGACGGGATTTTGACGCATGCGCACGGCGGGTGATCGGTTGTGACGGAAGAGGTCATAGCGGGGATCGGTCAACGCGCCATATTCGTGACCCTGGAGGTCGCAGCGCCTGTTCTCTTGTTTGCTCTCGTTGCGGGTCTTCTCGTCAGCATCTTCCAGGCGGTGACGCAAATCCAGGAGATGACTCTCGCATTGGTGCCGAAGATCCTTGCGGTCATATTGGCGCTCGTGGTGTTCGGGCCTTGGATGATGCGTATGCTCGTCGAGTTCACGCGAGAGCTGTTCACGAACCTGCCGAATTACGTGTTGTAGGCATGGCCCGACGTTTGTCCGAGGTTTGTACGAGCTGCAAGCGTTCAAAGACGTCCGTTCAAAGACGTCAAAGAGTCATGAGTCGCGGAGGAGCGAGCTCGTGGGGGTCGTTGATTCCGCCATCACTAGTGTGCAAACGTACCTTCTGGTTCTGGCGCGGATAGGCGGGGTCTTTGGGCTAGCGCCGGTCTTCGGGAGCCACAACGTGCCGCTGCAAGTAAAAGCGGGCTTGTCCGCCGTGCTCGGCCTGGTCGTGACTCCCTTAGTACAGACGCCTCCGTCAGGCTATCCAACGGATATCGTTGCGTACGCCATATGTGTGGGGCGAGAGGTCCTCGTGGGCGCGATCATCGGCTACGTGGCTTCGCTCTTCATGGTGGCGGTTCAACTCGCTGGCCAGCTCGTGGACATCCAGATCGGGTTCGGTCTCGTGAACGTGGTGGACCCCGTGGCGAACAGGCAAGTCACGGTCATGGGCCAGTTTCAGTACCTTCTGGCAATGCTGCTCTTTCTCGTGTTCAACGGCCACCACGCGGTCCTCGCCGGGCTCGTCGAGAGCTACGCGGTCGCGCCCGTGTCGGGCTTCTCCCTCACCGCGAGGCTGGAAGCTGGCGTGGTCAGGATGTTCTGTGACACTCTCGTGGTGGCGTTCAAGATAGCCGCGCCGGTCACGTGTACACTGCTTTTGACCGACGTAGTCATGGCGGTGCTCGCCAGGACGGTGCCGCAGATGAACATCTTCATCGTGGGCCTTCCGCTGAAGATAGGGGTGGGACTCCTCACCGTGGTGGTGGCTTTGCCACTATTCGTCATGGTCCTTAGGGGCGCGTTCAGTGGACTGCAGCGAGATATCCTTGCCCTGTTCGGAGGTGCAAGATAGGCGGTGCCACGTGACGACCGCACAGAGGCCGCGACGCCAAGACGGCGTCAGGAGGCGCGAAGACGAGGCCAGGTGGCGAGAAGCGTCGAGGTAAACTCCGCAGCGATCCTCCTCGCGACGCTCGGAGTGCTCGGCGCGTCTGGAGGGTTCATCTATTCGGGGCTCGGGGCCTTCATGAGGCATCTTTTGGACGACGCCCTGACGCACCCGGATCTCTCGCCCGAAGGCCTGTACGCCCTCGCTATGGACGCCCTCATCGCAGTGGGGAAGGCCGCGGGGCCTGCCATGGCTGCCGGGCTTGTGGCGGGGCTAGCGACGAACCTTGCCCAAGTCGGGTTGGTCGTGTCCCTGGAACCGATCGCCCCAAAGCTCTCGAGGATAGATCCCGCTGCCGGACTGTCCAGGCTCTTTTCGGGGAGGGCCCTCGCGGAACTGATGAAGTCGTGCGCCAAGGTGCTCATAGTAGGGTACTACGGTTACGTGACCCTTCGACAGGACTATCCGGCGCTCGTCGCTACAGGCGTCATGGAACCCGGGCAGATCCTCGCGACCGTGGGGAACCTGGGGTTGCGGCTCGGCTTTCGCGTGGGCATCGCCCTCGCGGTGCTGGCTGCGATGGACTATGCGTATCAAAGGTGGGAGTTCGAGAAGAGCATCAGGATGACCAAGCAAGAAGTGAAGGAGGAGCTCAGGCAAACGGAAGGAGATCCAATGCTCAGGGCGAGGATCCGCGCGCGGCAGCGTCAGATCGCGATGCACAGGATGATGCAGGAGGTCCCAAAGGCGGATGTCGTGGTCACCAACCCGGTGCACCTTGCCGTGGCGCTGAAGTACGACCCAGGCACGATGAAGGCACCGAAGGTCGTGGCCAAGGGAGCGAGGCTGCTTGCCCAGAGGATAAGGGATCTCGCGGCGGCGAACGGCGTTCCGATCGTCGAGAACAAGCCTCTGGCCCAAGCCCTGTACAAGGCGGTGGAAATAGGTCGCGAGATCCCGGCGCACTTGTACAAGGCGGTCGCGGAGATCCTCGCGTACGTATACTACCTCGACAAGAGGGCAGGGCGCACCGGCCGGTGGAGGTGACGTGGCTAAATGGCGGTAGGACGAGTTCAGGGCGTGACAATGGACAGGCTGTCGAGGCACAGCGATGTGTTGGTGGCCGTGGCGGTGGTCGTCATCCTCGTGATGATGATAGTGCCCGTGCCCACGTTCATCCTCGACGTGCTCCTGACCTTCAACATCACGCTCTCTCTCGTGGTGCTCCTGCTGACCATGTACACCCGCGACGCCTTGGAGTTCTCGTCGTTTCCTTCACTGCTCCTGGTGGCCACGTTGTTCCGGCTTGCCCTCAACGTATCGTCGACGCGGTTGATTCTGTTGCACGGCTATGCGGGCAGGGTCATCGAGGCGTTCGGCAACTTCGTCGTAGGCGGCAATTACGTGGTGGGCATGGTAGTCTTCATCATCCTGGTGGTCATCCAGTTCGTGGTGATCACGAACGGCGCGGGCCGCGTGGCCGAGGTGGCGGCGAGGTTCACTCTCGACGCGATGCCGGGCAAGCAGATGTCCATCGACGCCGACCTCAACGCCGGCCTCATCGACGAGCAGACTGCCAGGGCCAGAAGGCGGGCGATAGAGCTCGAGGCGGACTTCTACGGCGCCATGGACGGCGCCAGCAAGTTCGTGCGCGGCGATGCCGTAGCCGGCATCATCATCACCCTTGTGAACATCTTGGGCGGCGTGGTCATCGGCATGATTCAGCTGCGGATGCCGGCCATGCAGGCTCTTCAGACGTTCGCGCTCCTGACGGTGGGGGACGGTCTGGTATCGCAGATACCCGCCCTTCTGATCTCCACTGCGACGGGCATCATCGTCACCCGGGCCGCAGCGCAGTCGAATTTCGGCCAGGAGGTCACGACACAGCTGCTCGCCCAACCCAGAGCGGTGGCCGTTGCCGCGGGAATGCTCGTGCTCTTCGGCATGGTGCCGGGCCTCCCGAAAGCGCCCTTTTTCTTGCTAGCGGCTGCGGCAGGCGCGCTTTCGTACGCCATGGCCGGCGCGGAGCGGGCCAGGGCGAAGGGCGAGGAAGAGGCCGAGAAAGCGCCGCCAGCGCCAAAGCAGCCCGAGAACGTAATGTCTCTCCTGGCGGTGGATCCCCTCGAGCTCGAGATAGGGTACGGCCTCGTTTCCCTTGCCGACGAGAACCAGGGTGGAAACCTGCTGGAACGGGTTACCATGGTGAGGCGCCAGGTCGCAGTGGATCTAGGGCTCGTGCTCCCTCACATCCGGATCAGAGACAACATACAGCTCCGGCCGTCCGGGTACGCCATCAAGATCCGCGGCGTCGAAGTCGCGCGGGGAGAGGTCATGTTGGGGTACTGTCTCGCGATGAACCCCGGCATCGTCGTGGAACCCGTCCCCGGCATCGAGACCATCGAGCCCGCGTTCGGGCTCTCCGCTCTCTGGGTGCCTGAACAGGACCGGGAGAGGGCGGAGATGGCAGGCTACACCGTGGTCGATCCAACGTCAGTGATAGTGACGCACCTCACCGAGGTCATCCGCCGTCATGCGGCGGAGATACTTAGCAGGCAGGACACGGCGAACTTGATCGAAAACGTGAGAAAGACGGAGCCTGCCGTTGTGGAGGAGCTCATCCCCGGTCTGATGACGGTGGGGGAGGTCCAGAAGGTGCTGCAGAACCTCCTGAGGGAGGGGGTGCCGATCCGAAACGTGGCGACGATTCTCGAGGCCCTTGGCGACCACGCGCGGGAGACGCGGGACACGGAAGTCCTCACCGAATACGCCAGAGCGGCCCTCGCCCGCATGATATGCAGGCAGTATCGCAACGTCGACGGAGAGCTCGTGGTGGCGACGATCGACCCGGAAATCGAGGAGGAGATAACGAGGTCCGTCGAAAGTCGCGGCGCGGTCGAGTCACCTGCGCTCGAACCAAGGCTGGTGCATGCTGTGGTGCGCGCAGTGTCCCGAGCGGTGGAGAGAATGGCACAGGAAGGTTACCAGCCAATCCTGATCACGAAACCTGGTGTGCGGCCGTATCTAAGGAGAATGGTGGAAAGGGTGCTGCCGGACGTCGTCGTTCTATCGTACAACGAGATCACCAGGGACCAAAAGGTTAGGTCTGTCGGGACGGTGAGCCTGAATGAGAATTAAGAGATACGTTGCCCGCACGATACAGGAAGCCCTCGACACCGTGCGCGAGGACCTCGGACCCGACGCCGTGATACTCCATACGCGCAAGGCTCGCAGAGGGAAGATCGCGGGATTGCTTGGAGGAGAGAGGTTCGAGGTCATTGCCGCGCTGGACGTGAACGTTCCCGAGGCAGGCCGGTCGGCCGGTATGGGACGCACGACCATCGGGACCAGGGGAGTCGTCGGCACGCACGCGGGCGCAACGCCGGCGAGCGGGCAGACACCAGAGGGAAGCCCGTCGAGCGGAAGGGTCGTGGCTGGTCGCACTGTCGGCAGTGCCAACAAGAGGAACTCGGCACGCTCGGATGGAGGCGCCGTCCGGCGAGCCAGCCCGCGTGAAGTCACGGAGCGCGAGGGAAACGACTTCCCCGAGTGGCCCCGGCCGGTGGCGACGGCGGCCGCCGGGCGCGCCTATGAGAGCACCCCTGCGGCGCGGCTCGTGGAAATCCACGAACGTCTTCTCGACATGGACCTTGATCCCGATCTCGCGCAGGCGCTCGTCCAGGCCGCAAAGATGAAGTGGCGTGAGGCGCAAGTGGCCGGGAAGTCCGCGTACGAACTGGTGCTCGACCTCATCACCGCTATGCTTCCGGTGGCGGGGGGAGTCGCGCTCACTCCCGGATCACGCAGGGTCGTTGCCTTGGTGGGACCCACGGGCGTGGGGAAGACCACGACCCTCGCGAAAGTGGCGGCTCTCACCGCGCTCTTCGGCAAGAAGAAAGTGGCCTTCATCACCGCCGACACCTACAGGATAGCCGCTGTGGAGCAGCTCCGCACGTACGCCGAGATAATAAGGGTTCCGTGTGAGGTGGTGTACACGCCCTCAGAGATGCGTCAAGCTCTCGCGTCTCACGATGGGTGTGATCTCGTGCTCATCGATACCGCCGGGAGGAACCCCAGGAGCAGCATGCACATGGCCGAGCTCAGAGCATTTCTCGAGGCGGCGCAGGTGGACGAGACGCACCTCGTCCTGAGCATGACCACGAGGCCGCGCGACCTTCTCGAGACAGTGGAAAGGTTCAGTCCATGCGGCGTGAACAGGCTCATCTTCTCCAAGCTGGACGAGACCTTACGCCTTGGCCCGATCCTCGGGGTGACGAGTGCCGTGAAGCTGCCGATCTCATACGTGACCTACGGGCAGAATGTGCCCGAGGACATCGAGGTTGCGGACGCTGCCCAACTCGCTCGGTGGATCCTTGATGGGGGAGTCGGGGACATCGAAGGCAGCGCGCGAAGCGACACGAGGAACGGCGGGGCCGGCACGCGTGCCGGCGCGGAAGACGTTGCGGGTGCGGGTGTTGCGGGTGTAGAGACGGATTCGTCGCGAGACAGATTCAAGGGAATGGGTGGGAAGTGAGATGAACGACCAGGCGAGAGGCCTTCGCGACATGGCGCGGAGCGGGACCGAGCTGTCGTCGGGTGTACCCCGGGTCATAGCAGTCACCAGTGGAAAAGGCGGGGTCGGCAAGACGAGCATCGTGCTGAACACCTCGATTGCGCTAGCCTCAGCGGGGTCACGTGTGGTTGTGCTCGACGCCGACCTCGGCCTAGGCAACATCGATGTCATGCTGGGCATAGTCTCCCGGTACAACCTGGCGCACGTGGCAGCGGGGGAAGTGAGCCTCGCTGACATAGCGGTGTCGGGGCCTGGCGGAATAAAGATAATCCCGTGCGGCTCAGGCGTGACCTCTCTCTTGCGTCTTCCAGAGTCGGAGCGGGCGGTCCTGGTGTCAGCGCTGGCGGCCCTCGAGAATGAGGCGGACTTCATAGTCGTCGATACCGGGGCCGGACTCTCCCCGGGCGTGGTCGGGTTCCTCGCCGCGGTAGAGGAGGTAGTCGTGGTCACGACGCCGGAGCCGACGTCCATAGCGGACGCGTACGCCACCGTGAAGGTGGTGTCATGCGAAAACCCCGCGGCTCCCGTGATGCTCGTGGTGAACATGGCGCGGGATCTGCAGGAAGCGGAAGATGCGGCCGAGAAGATAACCTTGGTTGCCAAGAGGTTTCTTTCGGTGAACGTCAAGCTGCTGGGGTTCGTGCCGAGGGACCAGCTCGTGACGAAAGCGGTCATGCAGCAGGTTCCGTTCGTGGTTAGATATCCGTCGTGCCCCGCTTCGCGCGCCGTGGGCGAGATCGCTGAAAGGTTGCAGAGCAAGCGGCTGGAGGGGTCCTCTTTCAGAGGCTTTGTCGGACAGGGTCTTGTGGGGTTCCTTGGGAGGATAGCTGCGCGATCATGAGCCTCCGCCTCAGCGGAGGAGCGGCTCGGGGGGATGGCCGCCGTGGAAGTCGAGGACGTGCTCAAAGTCAACCAAAGGGTGACGCTGGTGGTGCCGGACGGACGCAACGCAGGCAGCTACCCTAGCCGCGTTGAGGACATCGGGCTTGACGCTATAGTGGTGGCGGCTCCGACACACAAGGGTGTGGTGCTCAAGCTCGAGGAAGGCGAGGCAGTCCGCATCCAGGCGGTGCGCGAAGATGGGGTGTACAAGGCTGACACCGTCGTAGAAGCTGTGATCACATACCCGTTTCCCATGATCCAGTTGGCGAAACCCTCGGAGGTAGTGCGCGAGCAGAGAAGGAAGTACGCGCGAGCGGACGTGTCGCTTCCGGCGAGGTACCGTTGCCTCGGCCCTATGGACAATGGGCGGCTCGCCCCTCACAAAGGCACGGTGACGAACGTATCCGGCGGCGGCGCTCTCATCGTGACGTGGCAGTCCAGGCCCGATCTTCGGATCGGGTCCGAGGTCGACGTGGAATTGGAGCTTCCTTGCGGCAAGATCGCCGTAAGAGGGGTCGTGGTGAGGATGTCAACGGGCCAAACGGAGGCCGGGATGGTTCAAGAGATGGCGGTGGAGTTCAGGGAGATCGACGAGAGGCAACGCGACGCGCTAGCCAGGTACGTCTTGCAGCGGCAACTCGAACTTCGCCGCAAGGGGTTGTTGTGACGCCGTGGCTACCGAAGAGCTTTGGAATCAGTACAAATTCGCGGGAGATCCCGAGGCCAAGCATGGCCTCATCTCCCATTACCTGCCGATGGTCCCGATCCTCGCTGGTAGGATGGCGATGAAGCTCTCGGCGGTGGTTGGGTACGAGGACCTGGTGGGCTGGGGAGTCATTGGGCTCATCGAGGCGGTTGAGAAGTTCGATCCCGGCCGGGGCGTGAAATTCGAGACTTACGCGACGACCCGTATCAAGGGCGCCATGGCGGACGGGATGAGAGAGGCGGACTGGGTGCCGAGGTCCGTGCGGCAGAACGCAAGGCGCATCGCGCGTGTGTATGCCAGCCTCGAGAAAGAGCTGGGGAGGGCGGCAACCGATGAGGAGGTCGCGGCGGAAATGGGGGTCAGCCTGGAGGAGTTTCAGAGGATGGTGGCGGACGCCTCGCGCGGCGCAGTTCTGTCCCTTGACGAGATGATTCAGATGAGCGAGAACGGTCGCCACGTGACCTTGCTGGATGCCGTCCCGGACATGGAAACCCCCGACCCGCTCGCCGTGTGTGAGGTGGAGGATCTCAAGGAGCGGCTCGCCAGGGCCATCGACGAGCTGCCCGAGCGGGAGAGGCTCGTGGTGACCTTGCACTACTACGATGAGCTGACAGTAAAGGAGATAGCTGAGATACTGGGTGTTTCTGAGGGGCGGGTCTCGCAACTCCACACCCGTGCAGTCCTTAGGCTTAGGTCGCGTTTGGCGCCCGGTGAGGCAAGTGACACGAAGGTAGCGGGCGGGACCAGGCGAGCTCATGGCTGAGCGTTCGACTCGGTGCTCGAGTAGATGCGGTACCGATAAGGCTCGCCGGGCGCGAGTGGCCGACTGACCGGACGCGCAGGATGGATTCTTGGCAGGCTCGGGCGCGCGTGCCTTGACTCGAGGATTGCGACTTTGCCATAAACACGCGACCGAAGGGGGTGACGAGGATGTCCGTGCGTTCCGTCGACGTCCAGCACGCGGTGGCGCGGGCTACGGAGGCCGAACGAGTCCAACGCGTGCAGAACGACGTGGGCGCCGCAGGGCAGCAGGCTTTTGCGGCGGAGCTCTCGAAGCGCGCTGAGGAGAAGTCCACGAGAGTGACATCGTCGCCCAGGTCCGAAGAGGAGGCAATCCGGGACGAGAAGGAAAGGCGCCGTCGCGGTTCGCGGAACGGCGAGTCCGGCGAGGAGCGGGCGGGGCGAGAGCGTGGCGCGGGAAGCAGCGCGCCGGACGGCGCTCCAGGAGCTGGGATCGCGACAGGCGCTGACGCCGCCGTAGGCTCTGGAGCCGCCGTAGGCTCTGGAGCCGCCGTAGGCTCTGGAGCTGCCGCAGGCTCTGGAGCTGGTGCTGGAGCTAGAGTGGAAGCCGGTGGCGGAGCGCGGGCTGCCGGAACCCCCGCGGCAAGGCACAGCCGGGACGGGACGGGCGGTGAACCCGTGATGCCAGGGAGAATAATCGACGTGGAGGTTTAGAGCGTGCAGAGTCCGATGCTATCTCAGGTGCCGTGGGACA
The DNA here is from genome assembly GCA_024653485.1 of Bacillota bacterium. Classification (NCBI taxonomy): domain Bacteria; kingdom Bacillati; phylum Bacillota; species Bacillota bacterium. The sequence continues at coordinate 120,323 of JANLFY010000008.1, forward strand.
TCCTCGTCGCGGCACTCATGTGTGTGGCCGGAATACTGTTCATAGCCTTTTCCTTCGGGATGACGCTGGGAGAGCGCCGCGTGCAAGCCATCCTGGAGGGACGCGGTAATGATGGAACGGACCGATCCCGGGACGGACGCGGGGCAGGGGAACGGCACCGAGGCCGTGACAAGGGCGCAAGGGAGACAAGAGTCTCGCCCGCAGGCCCCGACGATGCTACTCGTGACGCAACTCGCGCAATAGAGGAAGCTGCGGCAAGGGCAATACAGGATCTCGAGGCCAAGGCTGAGGCCGCCGCCCGGCTCCTCGACGAGGCGGAGGACAGGATCAAGCAACTGAAGGCAACTGTTGCGGCGCTCGAGCGCGAAGCCAGACAAGGCGGCAAGCTGGAGGCCGCCTCATCACCTGTGCCTCCGCGTGCGCCGATTATCGCTGGCGCTGCGCAGGGACAGGAGGCTTGCCACGCTGATGAAGGCGTCATCGGTATCGCCGTAGACGTGGGCGAAGACGCGACCGCGGGATCTGCCGCGAGCACAGAGCCGGGGGCGGGAGCGCACCCGGAAGCGAGCGCGACACCGGATGCAGCTCGTGCTGAGGTGGCAGGAACTGGAGCGAGCCAGGGGGCGACAGGCGCTATCGGGGTTTCCGAGAGACACGCTCTAGTGCTGCACCTTGCCGACCAAGGTCTGACCCTGCCTGAGATCGCGAGACGGGCGGGGATAGGCCGCGGTGAGGCTCAGCTTGTCCTGGATCTACACGGCAAGGAGTGTCGGTCAAACCCGGTGGAGGCGTCCGGTCCTGGACCTCTTCCAGGATGCGGATCATAGCTACATCCCGATGATCTCACAAGACAGTTCCGCAGTAACGATCTTGTGCGGTGCCAAGGCAAGTTCAACGCTGCCGTCCTCGAATGCTTCCGCCCAAGGGTGTGGTGAATTCCTGAGCTTCCCGCCATAGGGCAGCAGTCTCCCATGAGCCCTGGTACGGGGCGATCGCGTATCGAAATTCATGAACTCCCAAGCTCCCAAGCACCGCGCGTCTGGTGTCTCGTAGGGTGGTCCGGCATGCCCACCGCGCGTGACCAAGTCGTCCCTTTTTCGTCTGAACTCCACCTCAATCACAGGCCGTTCGCGCCCTCACATGTCCTCCGTGCCGTGCCGCGGTTACATGCCACGCAAAGAAAACCCTCTCCGGCTAGCCGATGGTGACAAGTTGCGGTGATGTCGTGCGTACCAAGGTTCCCTTCCCACATCTCTACTACTAGGAGACTGTGATAAACGTTTTATAAACTTTCTTCCATGGTGCCCAATGCATAGAAGGATTTTGGCCACGCGTGTAGTATTATCCGTACCAGAGCATGAGAAAACGTTTTCGTACAACGTCGTGAGAGGTCATTGATATCTGATGCCTACCATAAGGGATGTAGCGAAAGAAGCAAGAGTGTCGATAGCCAGTGTCTCTAAGGTGTTGAACGACCCTGATTACGGCTCGGCAGAGACGCGGGCAAGGGTAGTGGCAGCCATCAAGAAGCTCGGATATCAACCCAACAACGTCGCTCGAAGCATGGTGAGGGGCAAGACCAACATAATCGCCCTCGTCATCCCGGACGTGCGCAACCAGTTCTTCACGTCGGTGGCGCGGGGAGTCGAGGACGTAGCGAGCAAGTATGATTACAGGGTCATGCTGTGCAATACAGACGAGGACCCGGCCAAGCAGCAGAAGTACATCGATGTGTTCCGGAGCAGGATCGTTGATGGCTTCGTAATCGCCGTCACATCAGAGCGCGATCGCCACCTGGGAAAGGTCGACAGGCACGTGCTTCCTTTCGTGTTCATTGACCGAGTGTGTGAGGAGATCCCGGCAGACGCCATTGTGGTTGACAACCGAGACGGAGCGTACAAAGCTGTCGCGCATCTGTTGCAGCTCGGGCATCGCCGGATCGGACTCATCACAGGAAAGCGCGATACTCTCACAGGACGCGAGCGACTGCGGGGATATGTGGAGGCGCTCAATGACCACGACCTCGAGCCTGAGGAAGAGCTGATCAAGGATGGAGGGTTCACCATCGAGGGAGGGTACGAGGCGGCGAAGGCGCTCCTCGGCGCCAACGTTCGTCCCACGGCGATCTTCATCTCCAACAACGCCATGACGATCGGGTGTTTGAAGGCTCTTGCGGAGGCAAAGGTCAGGATACCGAACCAGATGGCTGTGGTCGGCTTCGACGACTCGGAGTGGGCTGAGTTCTTCACGCCTCCTCTGACTGTGGTGAGGCAGCCGACGTATACCATGGGGACATTGGCCGGAGAGATCCTCTTTCAGAGGATACTCGGGACGGCTCCGCCCGAGCGAAAGGAGATCGTGCTCAAGCCGGAGCTCGTCATTCGGGAGTCGTGCGGCGCTCTCGGAACAGGTGCCGTTGAGCAAGGCAAGGGTGCTCAAGCATAAAGAGACTTTGGCATGAGGGGGCTTGTCAAGGTGCTATCGAGTAGCAAGACCCGAATCGGTCTAGTTGCCATCTCGGACGAAAGGCCGGAGATACACTGTCCGGACGAGCAGCACAACAGGGATTACCTGCACATGATGAAAAGGATCCTCGAGGCCAAGGCGGACGCGACCGGATTTGACCTGGAGCTCGTCGTGGAGGATCGGATCATCCATACCATGGAGGAAGCGGTCGCCTCTGCCAAGAGGATGCGGGCCGAGGATGTGGCCGGCGTCGCCATAGCCCACAACATGTGGACGTTTGCCCGGGAGGCAGCCATGTTCGCCCGGGTCTATGGAGGACCCATAGCCGGCTATACCAACAAGGATCCTCTTCGGCCGGCGCTAGTGGGGCTTCTGTGCAGCGGCGGAACCATAGACAAGATGGGGTTGTACCATCCACGAATCATCGGGGACATACAGGGGGAGGACGTCCAGCAAGAGTTCCTCGCGTGGGCGCGGGCCGCGGGGACCGCGAGCAAGATCGTGGGCGAAACTTACTGCAATTTTGGCGGCCGCAGCATGGGCATGGGTACCGCCGTCCGAGATCCGAACGACTGGATCAAGCGTTACGGAGTGGACGTCGAACAGATAGACCAGGTCGTGCTGCTGGAGCGCGCCAAGAGGATAGACTCCGGCGTCGTCGACCACGCCTATGCTTGGCTCGCGGAAAACGTCGGCTACATAGACCCGAGGGTGCCGGACGAAAAGATCAAGAACCAGATCCGGCTGTACGAGGCGGCTCGTGAAATATGCCGGGAAAAGGGGATAGACTTCTACGGCGTAAAGTGCCAACCCGAGCTCAGTGAAGTCACGGACTACGCCGTTCCGTGTCTCAATCAGGCGTTCTCAAATAGCAACTTCGACTGGCACGGCCGAAAGGAACCGGTCGTGTGTGCATGTGAAGCCGATATGGGAGCCGCGATGACGATGAGGCTCTTGCAGGGGGTCTCTGGCCAGCCTACGTTGTTCATGGATTTCCGCGATTACGATGAGAAGCGCGACGAGTACGTGTTCTGCAACTGCGGCTCCCAGTCTGTGTTCTACGCCAAGGATATCGGAGACGTGCACCTCGTTCCCACCGACAAGTACTATCCTTCAGGTGGCGCCCACGTCCAATACGTGTGTCGCGAAGGGGAGGTCACCGTTGCCCGTCTGTGTGAAGACAAGGACGGCGAGTGGATGGCGATAATCCCCGGGCGCTTCGTGTACTATGACCGCGAAAGGTGCAAGGAAACCAGTCCACTGTGGCCCCACGCTTATCTGAAGGCGGACATCGATCCGGATGAGCTCCTTCAGGTGTACGGCTCGAATCATGCGCACGCGGTTTACGGGAACTGGGTGAAGGAACTGACTCATCTCGGAAGGATGCTCGGATTCAGGACCAAAGTCTTCAAACGATAGCGCCGTTCGCTGTTGAGCGAGCACCTTCAAGGGCTGTCACTTCGGGAGGCTGAAGGTCATGTCCACGCGTTGTTCACCCACCGAAAAGGGATTGTCCGGTGTTCCCCGGCACGTAATCGGCCTTGACTTCGGCACGGAATCGTTGAGGGCGCTCCTCGTGAACGTGGCCACCGGCGAAGAAGTCGCTGACGAGGTGCGCAGGTACGAACATGGGGTCATAGACGAGTCGCTGCCTGACTCCGAAGTGCGGCTGGAAAGGGACTGGGCTCTGCAGCACCCAGGGGACTACATCAAGGCGATGCACGAGGCCGTCCCGGCGGTGCTGCGCAAGGGCCACGTGAGTGGAGAAGCCGTGATAGGGATCGGGGTGGACTTCACCTCATGCACTGTCCTCCCGACCACGCGCGACGGCACGCCACTCTGTTTCAGGAGCGATTTCAAGGACAATCCCCATGCCTGGGTGAAGCTCTGGAAACACCACGCGGCCCAACCGGAAGCGGATCTCATCAACCAGGTGGCTTCCGAACGGGGGGAGCGTTTCCTCAGGTATTACGGCGGAAGGATATCGTCCGAATGGGCGCTTCCCAAGCTGCTCCAAATCCTGAAAGAGGCCCCAGAGGTGTACAAGGCCGCCGATAGGTTCATCGAGGCGGGGGACTGGGTCGTATGGCACCTCACCGGGAAAGAGTGGAGGGGCGCGTGTGCCGCCGGGTACAAGGCTCTGTGGAACCATGAGGATGGCTACCCTAGCCGGCAGTTCCTCAAAACTCTGGATCCCGCGTTCGAGGGCGCAGTGGACGAGAAGCTGAAAGGACCGATTCTGGCCCCAGGGAAAAGGGCCGGCAACTTGAGGCCCGAGGTCGCGCGGGAGCTCGGTCTCTCTGAAGGTGCGGTAGTCTCGGCTGCCACGATCGATGCTCATGCCGGGGTGCCCGGCTGCGGCGTGGCGCGCCCCGGAAAGATGGTCATGATCATGGGCACATCTACGTGTCACATGACCATGGTGGAAGAGCCCAGGTTCTTCAAGGGCTTCGCGGGTCTCGTGAAGGACGGGATACTGCCAGGATTCTACGGGTACGAGTACGGACAGTCCGCGGTCGGGGACATTTTCGCGTGGTTTGTTGAGAACTGTGTTCCGTACGCCTACTACGAAGAGGCCAAATCACGAGGCGTGAGTCTCTATGACCTCCTCGAGGAGAAGGCCTCCAGACTGTCCCCAGGCGAGGGCGGGCTTGTCGCCTTGGACTGGCATAACGGGAACCGCAGCGTTCTCATGGATGCAAGTCTCAAGGGCGTGGTGGTCGGCTACACACTGAGGACGAAGGCCGAAGAAGTATACCGCGCGCTGATCGAGGCAACGGCCTTCGGCACACGGAAGATAATCGAAACCCACGAAGCCGGGGCCGGGCCGGTCGAGGACGTACACGCCTGCGGAGGCTTGACCAAGAACCGAATGTTGATGCAGGTGTATGCAGATGTCTTGGGAAGGCCAATAAGAGTGGCGCCATCTTCGCAGCCTGTGGCATTGGGTGCGGCTATATTCGGGGCGTTGGCGGCGGGCGCGGCGGGAGGAGGATACGAAAGACCGACCGAGGCGGTAGACAACATGGTGAGCGGGGTATTCGAGGTATACAGGCCAAACGAGAGGAATCGGAACGCGTATCAAGGGTTGTACCAGAAGTATGTGAAGCTCCACGACTACTTCGGGGCGTGCGGCACAATGTGAATACCGTTGCAGGGAGGCGCTTACGCATGGGAAGGTTCAACAAAGAAGTGTACGGGAAGATCTTGATCCCAATGGTCACACCCTTCGATGAGGATCAAAGCGTCAACTACGAGAAGGCCGTGAGGCTCGCAGAATTCATCATCGCGAACAAGAAGGGCGATTCCCTGATCCTTTCGGGCACTACCGGCGAGTTCCACACCATGACCTTTGACGAGCGGGTAAGGCTCTTCGAAGTCATGAAAGAGAAGGTGGGAGGGAGGATCCCTCTGATCGCGGGAGTGGGTGCCGCATCCACAATGGAGACCGTGAAACTTGCGAAGAAGGCCGAGGAGCTGGGATACGATGTCGTGATGATCGTATCACCGTATTACACCAAGCCGAATCAGCAAGAACTGTACGCCCACTTCGCGAAGGTGGCGGAAGCCGTATCGCTCAACATCATGCTCTACAACATCCCGATTTTCACGGGCGTCAACATCGATCCTCCAACAGTCGGCCGCCTCGCGCAGGTACCCAACATCGTGGCCATCAAGGAGGAAGCCGAGCTCAATCCCAAGCAGATCACGGGTTTCCTCAACGCGACACCAGAAGACTTCATCATCTACTGTGGCGACGACACCATGATTCTCGAAGCGTACGCGCAGGGCGGTCCCGAGAGGATAGGCGGCGTGATCAGTGGAGCGTCTCACGTTATCGGCCACTTGATACGCGAGATGATAGACACATTCCTCGCGGGAAGGATCGCCGAAGCGGCTCGGATGCAGAGGAGGATCTACCCGCTCCTCCGGATCATGGGGCAGAACAACAGGACCAATCCCGTGTGTCTATGGAAGGAAGCGATCAAGCTCTACGGGGTCGACGCAGGTTTGCCGAGACTGCCTCTGTCAAGGGGCACGAAAGAGGAGGTCGAGAATGTAAAGAACGTGATGAAGAGCCTGAACTTGATCTAGCGGGGTGATGACGATGGCCAGGGCGATTGAGGGAATGATCCCGCCTGTTGTCGTGCCGTTCACGGAGAAGGACACCATTGATGAGAAGGCTCTTCGGGAGGACATCTCGTACCTCGTAGAACGGGGCATCCATGGCATCAGCAGTGGCGGGAGCACAGGCGAAGGGGCGGTCTTGTCCGACGCGGAGCTCAGGCGGTGCCTGGAGATCATCATGGAAGAGAAGCCTCACGACATGCCGGTCGTCGCGGGGATCATACGGAACTCCACCGCCGATGTGATCCGGGCCGCGCTTGACGCCAAGGCGATCGGAGTGGACGCGCTCCTCGTCACTCCAGTGTTCTACTACGGGTGTACTCCCGAGGGGAACTACGAGTTCTTCAAAGAGATTGCGCGTAGAGTGCAACTACCCATCATCATCTACAACGTCGTTGCCACTAACGTGATCACTCCCGAGGACTTCGTGAAGCTCCTGGAGATCGATGAGGTGGTTGGCATCAAGCAGGTGGACCCGGTGAAACTCGCCGAGATGTGCGCATTGTGCGCAGGGAACGCCAAGGCGAAGGTATATAGCGCCTGCGACCAGATGCTATACGCTACCTACGTCTCGGGAGCGATCGGCGCGATCTCCGCGCTCATCACCATCGCGCCGGAGCTGTGTGTGAAGCAATGGAACGCGTTCAAGAGCGGCGACCAGAGGACAGCGATGGAGATTCAACTTCGACTTGTGCCGATAGTGCGGACTTACCTTTTGAAGCCGTTTCCTGGGAAGGTAAAGGAGCTGCTAAACCTCCAACACCGCAGAGTCGGAAGCGGTCGGCACCCGAACGTCGTGCCGACGCCTGAGGAAAGGGAGGCCATGAAGGAAGCTCTAAGGAACGCTGGGCTGGTCTGAGATAGTGAGCCACTGATGCAGCAGAGTGGGGACCGAGCGCCGAAGGACAAAAGGACAAGAGGAGGGACGTGCAAGTGACAGCCAAGATGAAGAAACTCGTGGTGAAGACAATCATCCTTATGACAGCAGTGTGTGTTCTCTGTGCGACGAACATAGGCGCGCAGGAACGGATCGTCTTCAAGCTAGCATTCACCGATCCTCCGTACCTTAAGATCGGCGACCTCCAAGTGATGCACCACTCGTACGCAGGGATGGTGGCGTTCAAGGCTGCGGCGGAAAAGCTCTCTAGCGGCAGGATCGTCGTAGAGAACTATCCATACGGTAGACTCGGCGACGCGAACGAGAACCTCCAGCAGATCCTGTCCGGGACGCTGCAGGGCGCCACACCCGCAGATGGAGCCGTTGCCCCCTTCTACCCGAACATCCAGGTTTTCTCCATACCGTACCTCTTCGACAGCGCGCTCGACGCTTACGAGTTGTGGGACGGCCCAATAGGGAAGTCGATGTTTGACGACATGGCGAAGAAGAGCGGCCTGAGAGTGCTTGCCATCTACGACAACGGCGGCTTCAGAAGCTTCTCCAACAACAAGAAAGAGGTCAAGACGGCCGACGACATGAAGGGGCTCAAGATCCGCACCATGACGATCCCCGTTCACATGGAGATGGTCAAGGCTCTCAAGGCAAGCCCAACTCCCATCGCATGGCTTGAGCTGTACAACGCCCTGCAGACGGGCGTGGTAGACGGTCAGGAGAACTCCGCGGCCACCATCATTGGCGGTTCGCTCCAGGAGGTTCAGAAGTACTATACGTTGGACGAACACCTCCTCGGCTCGGCCATGATCGTTACGAGTGAGAAGTGGCTGAGAAGCCTGCCGGCAGACCTGCAAGACGCCATCATCAAGGCCGGCAAGATAGCGGAATTCGCAGCCCGGGGAACCTCGAGGGCAAACGATTCTCTCGCCCTTGAGCAGCTGCAGAAACTGGGCATGAAGATCTACATCCCGACCAAGGCCGAGAAAGCGACCTTCAGAGCGGTGACGCAGCAACCCGTCATAGACTGGCTCAAGAAGAACGTCGATCCCGCAATGGTGGATCGGGTTCTGCAGGCCGTGAAGAACTGAACGAAGGTGACACGAGGGAGAGCGCCATCTGTGACTCCCGGGTGGCGCTCTCCGCGTCCCAACCGCGTGTCGACCTCCACGTCCTCAGGGAAGGGGAATCGCGTATGTGCACAAGAGGCTTCCTGGCCCGTCTGGACAAGGGAGTCCGGATCATGACCAATGTGCTGCTTGCACTTATGACAATCGACATACTCATTCAGGTGTTCTTCAGGTACGTGCTTCGGGACCCGCTCGTTTGGACCGAGGAGCTGGCGCGCTTTCTCCTTGCGTGGCTGGTCTTCCTCGGCGCGAGCTCGGCGGTCCGCTCATGGGACAACCTGCGCGTGACGTATTTCATTGAGAAGCTGCCACCGAAGGTATTTTCGGTGATAGAGACCATGACGAAACTCCTTTCATTCGGGCTCCTTGTGTACGTTTTCATCTCGGCTGTGCGGGTTATTCCGAATGTCGGGATGAGGGAGATAGCTCCCGCCCTTGGGATAAAGATGATCATTCCGGAACTGAGTCTTCTCGTGGGGCTCGCCTTGATGATCATCCAGCTCATCGGGATCCTGATTTCCCTCATTCCCAAGCCGAGGAGCGGAGAGGAGGGCTGACGGTGGCGGCGTTTTGGATAGCGACAGCGATATTGGTCATATTGATCATCTCCGGGATGCCGATCGCGTTCGCCATCGGACTCTCGTCAATTGCGTTCATCCTCACGACGAATCCGATCAACATCATAGTGGCTCCGTTGAGGATGTTTGCCGGCGTCAACTCCTTCGTTCTCATGGCGTTGCCTCTCTTTGTTCTGGCTGCGGAGATAATGGTGAGAGCGGGCGTCTCACGAAGGCTTTTCGCGTTGGTGAACCTCCTCGTGGGGAGGGTGAGGGGTGGGCTCGCCTACGTGAACGTCATCGAGAGCACGGTCTTCGGGAGCATTTCCGGCGCTGCCCTGTCTGACATTGCCGCCCTGGGGAAGATCGAGATCAATTCCATGCTGGAGACCGGGTATGACAGGGATTTTGCCTGTGCACTAACGGCTGTGTCTTCCCTGCAGAGCCCGCTCATTCCCCCAAGCACGACAGCGATACTCTATGCGGGGATCATGAACCTTTCGGTTGGGGCGGTGCTGATGGGAGGGGCTATCCCCGGTGTCATTCTCGGTCTCTCCCAGGTACTCTACATCGCACTGATGGGTAGGAGACTGAAACTCCCTAAGGTGACCAGGCGATACGAGAGAAGCGAAATCGTAACCATCTGGCGCGAAGGCTTGATCGCCGTTGGGATGCCGCTGATCATCCTTGCCGGGATACTCCTGGGCATCTGCACGCCCACCGAGGCTGCCGCAATAGCCGTGCTTTACGCTGTCATCGTCGCGGTCTTCGTGTACCGGGAGTTGACGCTCAAGGATCTCGTCGCCGCCCTCGAGGCTTCGGCGAAGACCGCGGCGACTCTGTTCATAATCGTGGCCTTCGCGTCGATCTACTCGTGGGTGCTGGGGTCCGAGAGAGTGCCTGAGATGATCGCGAGGTTCCTGCTCAGCATGTCGAACAACAGATACGTGCTCCTGCTGCTCGTAAACCTTCTGCTCATCATCGTGGGGATGTGGATGGAGACTGGTGCGGCCATCATACTGTTCGCGCCGATCCTTGCGCCCATCATGGCACGAATAGGTGTGCATCCGATTCACTTTGCGATAGTCATGATACTCAACCTGGTGATAGGTCTCATTACGCCTCCCGTAGGGGTCGTGCTGTACGCGACCTGCGCGGTGGGGGAGATCTCGTTCGAGAGGCTGAACCGGGCTTTAGCGCCCCTTTTGCTCATCAGTTTCGTCGTGTTGGCAATAGTGACTCTCGTGCCTGATCTGGTTCTCTTCTTGCCTAGACTCGTGGGCTTGATCGGGTAGGCTCGATCGGGTAGGTGGAGGAGTCGAGACATGAGTGTGAGGAAGAAAGCTCTGTTGACTCTTGGGAAATCGTTCTTTGAGGCGTATCCGAGGCTGAGAGATGACCTGGAAGCCCTGGATCTGGATTTGTGCGCGCTGGTCCTGAGCGACGAGCCTGTGAGCAAGGACGTGATAATTCGCAACGTAGCCGACGTAGAGATATTCATAATGGGTGTCGAGAAGGTCGACAAGGATGTCCTCGACGCGGCACGTAGACTCAAGTACATCGCGAAACATGGAGTGGGGCTCGACAACATCGACCTGGAGGAGGCGAAGAGAAGGGGTATCACGATAACATACACGCCTGGCCAAAACGCGTCGGCTGTCGCGGATCTCGCGATGGGCCTGGTCTTGGCTTGCGCGCGTCAGATCCCCGCGGCGGCCGCGAAGGTCAAGAGCGGCGGGTGGCAGCTCTTCATGGGCCACGAGCTGGAGGGCAAGACGCTGGGGATAGTTGGACTGGGGGCCATAGGAAAGAAGGTCGCTCTGAGAGCTCTCGGTTTCGGGATGACCGTAATGGCCTATGATCCCGTGCAGGACGCTGAATTCGCTGAGAAGCATTCGATCACGTACCACGATCTGAATTCGGTCCTCGAGAAGGCGGATTTCGTTTCAATGCACCTTCCGCTCGGGCCGAGCACCTACCACCTGATAGACGCGGAGAAGCTGAGAAGAATGAAGCCTTCCGCGTATCTCATCAACACGGCAAGGGGGCCAATCGTCAACGAGAGGGACCTTGTCAGGGCTTTAAGGGATAGGACCATCAGCGGAGCGGCTCTGGACGTGTTCGACACCGAACCCCCGTCACGGGATTTGCTCGAGCTCGACAACGTGATCATGACGCCTCATATAGGTGGCTCGACGTACGAGTGCGCGAGACGCCTCGGGGAGATCACCGTCAGGAACGTACGAAACTACCTGCACGGGCGGGAGTTGGACTTCGTGTACTTCAAGCCCTGAGGCTCACGAACAGGCATTGACGCTGCCGACTTCGCGGCGGCCCCGGCGCCTCCGGGACATCCAGCGGCTGCTCCGTCCCGTGCCGTCCGGCACGGCCGCGCCCGGCGGGCTGGCCAAGCCGTGGCAGACGGGCCGACGGACCAACGGGCCGGACCGTCCCGAGTCGGCCGCCGCACCTTGACAGCTTCCGCGTCTATGTCGCTTCGCCTGGCATCTGCGGCGTTATCGCGCGCTGCGTGTTTCGGGGCTTTCCGCCTCATTGTGGCTACCTGCAGGCGTCCCGGTATCGCCACCCACCTGGGCGAGGCTGCGACTATGCTACCTGCTGCGAGATTAGGACCGACTGGGGGCGAAAGCGCGGCGGGGAGCGAGCGTGACACCGGATGCCGCCATTGCGAAAGCGGGAGGAACCGGAGCGAGCCAGGGGGCGACAGGCGCTACCCGGATTTCCGAGAAACGCGCTGCGGTGCTGCAATTTGCTCAGGGTCGCGCGAGTGAGCGGGTCTTCGGTCTTGGCGGGCCTTTGAAGCCGCGCCAAACAACCGACCGAGCGCTGTGAGACATGTAAGACAGTACATGGATAGTCCAGCCAAAGAGGCGCCTGCTACCAGCAGCGGGAAGGTAGATCGCATCGGCAGGCTCACACCGCGGGTGAGCTCTTGAGATGTCGCCGACAAGAGGATGGAGACTGCTGCGATGACGACGACGCGTCCCGCGAGGCGCCGCGCGAAGCCGCGAATTGCGCGGGTCTCGACCATACCGGTGAGGGCCGTCGCGTGGGCCACAAAGGGCGTGAAAGACAGCAGGCTCAGGTGGCTCAAGTCTAGGAAGACGAGGATGCCGAGCCCAACGACCACGGGCTCTACTACACCAGGGTACCTGTCACTCAGAACCAGGCTGACACAGTATTCAAGGGCAACGACGCCGGCACCCCAAGTGGACAGATGGAACCGTCGAGAGAGCTGTCCGGCAGCCATGAGGCCTACGGCGATGAACATCAGGGCCAGCACACCAGTGGCGGGAACCTTCAGCACAGGGTATGCGGCTAGGACACATCCGGTCGAGATAGTGAGGAAAACCATCGTTTCATAGGCACGCTCCATTAAGTGTAGTTGCCGCCTGGTCGGTCGCCGGTGACGTGCCGCCGGGAAGGACCGAGAGACCCTCCGAGACATGCTCCCAGAGGCTCCGTCCCATCCCACTTCGCCACGGTGATTCCGAGGTTGCGCAGTCTCTTGACCCGTGATTCCTGCAACAACGTCCACCACTTTTGGGCCAGTCCGTCGGCGACGGAGTCTCCGATCGCCTTCCTAGTGAGCTCGATCGGAGAGATGTACATGACAACTGGATCGAAACCTCGGGCCGCCAGGTCGCCCACCATTCTGTCGGACCTTTCATCAAGCAGCGGAGTTATGACGAAAACGAGTGCCCGCGGAGGCAGAGCCCGATCGGGTATGGCTTTTACATCTTTGAAAGCAAAGCTCTCGGACGTGCGTAGCCGCGCCAGCTTGTCAAGGATCACGTGAAGCTGCCTGGCGCCGGAGCGGGGCACGACCCACTCAAGCACACAACCGTAGTTGATCATGCCCACCCTGTTCTTGCGACTCAGGAAATGGCTTGCGGTGCTGGCGGCAGCGCGGGCGCCACAGTCGAGGTAAGTCGTGCACCCTACCCCGACGTCACGCAACGTATCTATCACGACGATGACATCGATATTCCGTTCAGGGAAACTCTCGTTCACATACAGCCGCTTCCAGCGCGACGACGCCCGCCAGTTGATCCGGCGGATTGGATCGCCCGATCTGTATTCGCGTAGTCCCGCCAAGTCAAATCCCTCACCGGGCAAGCGTGAGGCATGATCCCCCCCGTATGGCCGTGGCCTGCCAGTCATGGTCATCTTCACGTGCAAAGGCTCAACTCTCGGATACACGACGCATACCGTGCCCGGAAGAGTCGTGCCGTCAAGCCATTTAGCCCCGGTTGGACTCAAGACCCTCGAATGGACGCGACCGAGCACGAACGCTCCGCGCTCCGTAAGGGAGACTTTGGACTCGAGTTGCCGTATCTCTCCTCTTCTCATCGAGATCAGCATCCGCTCGGTCGAGACGACTCGTCCGCCTTCGGTGCACAGGAAGTGGTAGACCTCCAAGAAAGGCAAAGGTGACTCGGCGCTAATAGTGACGCGAACGTGGACTGTGTCACCCTCAAAACACCGTTCCCGGGCGCATTCGGACGCGATTGTATAAGAAGGCTCCTCGTTGTCAAGGTTTGCAAGAACTAGGCTGATGAGAAAGGGAACTCCCACGAGGGCGAATTCAAACCGGCCGCACAGCACACACGCCACAGTGAAGAAAGCTGCCATACTGAGCCATGCACGATACTTGAGCGTCGGACGGCTTCTCATATCAATCCTCTCCTGGCCCAGGGGTCGGAACCCTGTCCAGCACGTCATCAACTATGTCCTCGCCTCTGACGCGCTCCACCCAGAGCTCGGGTCTGATCACTATCCTGTGGGCGAGCGCCGCCATCGCCAATGACTTGACATCCTCAGGGATCACGTAATCCCTGCCTCTCATCAAGGCACGAGCCCGGGCCAGCTTGAAAAGGGCGAGCGTCCCGCGAGGAGAGGAACCGGCGTGTACGCGGTGATCATCCCTCGTTGCCTGGACGATTCTTACTATGTAGTCCTGAATGTCGGGACTCACGTAGACCGTCTCCACCGTACCCTGGAGCGAGAGAAACTCCTCCCTGGCTACGATTCTCAGGAGCTCAACCTCGTCGCGCTTTCTGCTCTGACGCCGGCTCAGGATCTCTCGCTCGGCCTTGGAAGAAGGGTAACCGATCCGCAACCTTGCCATGAACCGATCGACTTCGGCCTCCGGCAAAGGGTACGTGCCCTCAAACTCAAGGGGGTTCTGTGTAGCCATTACGAGGAAGGGTGGTTCCAGCTTGAAGTTCCGTCCGTCTACGGTCACCTGCCGCTCCTGCATCGCTTCAAGCAGAGCGGACTGAGTCTTCGGTGTTCCCCTGTTGATCTCGTCTGCGAGGAGTAGATTGGTGAACATAGGTCCCTTTCTGAACTCGAAGTCCTCCAGACGCGAGTTGTAGACCATGCTGCCTGTGATATCTCCGGGCAACAGGTCGGGGACAAATTGGATTCGGTTGAAACTCAAGCCTAGGACACGAGCGAACATCTCTGCCGTGAGGGTCTTGGCCACGCCCGGTACATCCTCGATGAGCACGTGTCCGTTGGCGAGGAGGACGATCAGGACCGATTCGAGGACTTCATCCTTTCCCACGATTGCCTTACCGACTTCGGATAGTATCTCGTGACACTTCTGTCGAGCCTTGTCGACGACCGGAGGCTCTGTCATATGCATTCCTCCATCTTCTCGAGCACCCTCGCAATCTGCTCGGGGGTGGCTCCCTGTCCTGACTCGTGCTCCATGGCCGCTGCCATCGCAATTACCTCCTCGGGAGCCCTCTTCAGCCTAAGGGTGTACAACAAGTAATCAAAGTTGGTCAGAGAGATGTTGAGCTTGTGGCGTAATTCATCGAACTCTCTGCACACGGAGCCGGTTCCAGTTAGGGTCGGCCTGACAGCCGGCCGAGAGAAACGGCCTGACCTGAAAGCCGCCGGACCTGGTGATTCCACTGACGCGCCGAGGTTCCTCACGGCTGCCCTGTATACCGCCCAAAAGCAAGAGACTCCTGCGATCCGTGAGATCGCAGGCCTCAAGATCTGAGGAGCCAGTGCGTAGAGAACGAAGAACACCGGCCCCAGAACAACCGGAAGGGCGATCTCCCAGGGGAAGCCCAGCTTCTCTTCTCTCGACGTATCGTGCACCAGTGAAGTTCACTCCCGACTCGCCTGGTTTCCTGTGCTTTCACAGAGAGGACCTATCAGATCTAACCTAATCTTCTTCAACGCTTCTATGGCGGCGGCCTTGTCATCGGCTGTCACGTCGTGGTTGCTGAACCTGGCTTTCTCAAACAGAAGTGTTAGTACCCAGAGGAGCGTCGGGGTCACGGGGAACCGATGGAGTATGTCCGCGAGATACTCCTCAGGTGTATAGGTAGCTGGCATCGGCAGGCCCTTCTCACGGAGAACTGTCTCGAACTTTCGGTAGCATGAAATTACGGCGCGTCGAGGGTCGGGCTCTCTGTCTATCGTGTCGATGCTTAGCTCGAGCGGCTCAGCCGCCATCTTCCGGTCATCGCGCGGTTGGAGCGGTTTCGCCTCGGAAAGACGAGGGACCGCGTTACGGGCATGCTGCGCCTTCCACGCCAGATGCGCGAGAATGATGGTAGCGGTCAGAGTCACTGCTGCCACCACGATAAGCCAACCCCTTCGGCCTCGCGGCATTCCCCGCGCGAACCCTGGCTGAGGCTCACCGAGGGAAGACGATTCTCCGATGCGGGGCTGGGGCTGTCCTGGACTCTGGGCTTCTGGCATGTGACCTGTGTCGACGCCGCTGGTCTCGATAAGGCCATTCGTGGTAACCAACACTATCGCCACCATAGAGAGGGTCATGATCAGGCTTGCCGCTATTATCGCAAGATCCTGCGCCGAAAGCCTCCGAGGCTCGGGGAGACGCTCGTAGTCGTCCTTCCTCTTCTTCCTCCTCAAAGTGAAGGAACTCGCAAAGAGGGCTATGATCGTCGCAGCACCCGCCACCATGGACACCAAAAAGGCGCCCACAATCAAGTCCCCCGTCACGCCGCCCCTTGCGTCTTGCGTGCGCCGTCCCGCGTCTGCGAGGACATCCGGTCTAGCACACGCCAGGTTAAGCATGAGTAGGGACGAGATGAAGGCAAGCAGTGCCGTGACGAGAAGCGCATATGAAGCTCTCTTCGAAAGGCTTTGTTGCCTCAATGTTCACCCGATCCTCGAGAGCTCGGCCAGTCTCGGAGCCTTGCCGGACAGCCAGCCCATCCGCGCATCCCTGAAATCCTGCTCTTGAGGTTCCTATTGGGTTCGCCGGCTCTTCCACGATTACACGAACAAAGGCCCAAGAACCAGCGAAACGATTGCCATGAGCTTGATAAGGATGTTCAGCGAGGGCCCCGCGGTATCTTTGAAGGGGTCTCCCACGGTGTCTCCAACTATGGCCGCTGAGTGCGTAGGGGTGCCTTTCCCGCCCAAATTGCCCGACTCAATGTACTTCTTGGCGTTGTCCCACGCGGCTCCACCGGTTGTCATCAGAATCGCCAAAGCCACACCGGTCACCAGAGATCCCGCAAGGAGCCCACCCAATGCCTCGGCCCCCAACCACAGCCCGATCACCACGGGCGACAACACAGCCAGGACGCCGGGGAGGATCATTTCCCTCAAGGCAGCCCGCGTGCTGATGTCCACGCACCTCGCGTAATCGGCTCTTGCCTTGTTCTCCATCAGGCCATCTATCTCGCGAAACTGGCGGCGCACCTCTTCTACCATCTGGAACGCTGCCCGACCCACAGCCTTGAGAGACATGGAAGAGAAAGCGAAGGGAAGCATGCCTCCGAACAGGAGGCCCATCATCGTCTCGGGCCGTGTGACGTCTATGCGGTCAAGACGCACCGCATGGGTATAGGCCGCGAAGAGCGCAAGGGCAGTGAGGGCGGCGGAGCCGATAGCGAAGCCCTTGCCGATAGCGGCCGTCGTGTTCCCGAGCGCATCCAGCGAGTCGGTGATCTTCCGCACGTTCTTACCTAGTCCGGCCATCTCGGCTATTCCGCCCGCGTTGTCCGCGATCGGGCCGTACGCGTCCACTGACACCGTCGTCCCAACGATTGAGAGCATGCCAACAGCTGAAAGGGCAATGCCGTAAAGCCCCGCGAAACGATACGCGAGGAAGATGGCAATGACAATGATCGCTATCGGGAGAGCGGTGCTCTGCATACCGATGGAGAGCCCCGTTATCATGTTGGTAGCGGCCCCTGTCTGGCATGACCGGGCGATCTCAACTACCGGAGGACCAGACGTGTAGTATTCGGTTATCGCTCCGATGACGATTCCCGCGAAAAGCCCTGTTACGGTTGCGTAGAATGGGCCGACCTCTCCTAAGAGCGTCGTGATCGCAAAGTAGAAGAACACAGCGGCCAAAGCTCCGCTCACATAGGTCCCATTCCGCAATGCACCCTGGGGGTTGGCGCCTCCTCGCCACTTCACGAACCCCACCCCGATGAGGGAAGCGACAAGTCCGGCACTGACCAGGAGCAGCGGGAGAAGCGCTCCCGTCGCTCCGTACAGGCTCAGTCCTATCGCCATGCTTGCGATCACTGATCCCACGTACGATTCGAAGAGATCGGCTCCCATCCCTGCGGTGTCACCGACACAATCGCCCACGTTGTCGGCAATCACCGCCGGGTTCCTGGGATCGTCCTCGGGAATGCCGGCCTCGACCTTTCCTACAAGGTCTGCGCCGACATCCGCCGCCTTGGTGTAGATCCCTCCTCCGACCCTAGCGAACAAGGCTATCGAACTAGCTCCGAGAGCGAAACCGTTCACTATGTCGGGGTTACGGAAGGCGAGGTGGAGAGCACCCAGCCCAGCGAGTCCGAGGGCCGCGACGGAGATTCCCATCACCGCCCCACCTGAGAAAGCGATGTTCAAGGCCTTGCTCTGAGACTCTTCGGCAGCCTTGGAGGTCCTCACGTTGGCCATCGTGGCCACATTCATTCCCACGTACCCTGCCAGGGCGGAGAGGGTCGCACCGATGGCGAAGGAGAGAGCAGTCCGAGAGCTCACTTTCCACGCCAAGACCGCTCCAAGGGCGACCACAAACCAGACCAGGGTTCTGTATTCCCTGTACAGGAAAGCCATGGCTCCCTCGTGGATGGCCTGCGCGATTTCACGCATCGCTGGCGTTCCTGAAGGCGCCCTCGATATGGACTTGGCCACACCAAACGCGACCAGCAACCCCAAGAACCCAATGATGACGGGGACGAGTTCAACGAGATTCACGATCCCAGCCCTCCCTGTTCGTTGTGTACGGACTCTCTTGGCACTTCATTGCGCACAGGACCGCTGCTCCACACAAGTAGTATCTGCAGATAAGTAGTATCTGCAGCTAGGCAGGTCCCACACTCCAAGCTAGCGACGTGCTCGCAATCCAGTGTTCCGCCTCGAGGCCGTCAGCTCTCTTGACCTCAAGTGGAGGCTCACGCTGGCGCCCCGCAAGGTCTAGTCGGCCTTCCGGCCCCAATTGGCGAATATGCTCGGAGTGCGCCTTTCTTGATTCTCGGGGCCAGCCTCTCCTCGAAGGGTCGCGAGTTCTGTGCGGAGCCTCTTGACTTCATCCTTGAGCCACTTGTTCTCGTTCACCAACGCGCCGGTAGCAAGCTCCATGCGCTTCGAACTCTGTTCAGCCTCAAAGACACGGTACTTCATCGAACTATACGAGGCATTCGCCTCCATGAGTTCGCAAGTGAGTCTCTCGATCTCCGCCCGGAGACGCCCATTGTCTTCCTTGAGGACGCTGATCTCGGCAAGGAGGGTCTCGATGTCCGGGTGGTCCTCACCCTGACTTTGACAGGCAGACCGTCTCCGACTTTCTCGGGACTTGCCTGAGAAGATCCAAGCCACCCTTCTAGTGAAACCTCCTCGTCGTTCCTTATCGCTTGGGATGGTCGCTTAGGATGGGAGCTCCCCATCCCTTAGCGTTCACCCATGAGGCGGCGCGGTAGGCAGCGCGGTTTGCGGGAGGCCGCTCCAGACTTGTGTAGCCCTTATCCACGCGTCCTTCTCATCGCCCCACGGCTCCTTTGAGAAACGGTAGTCGTGCTTTCGAATGACCTCTCCGAGATGCGTCTTCAACTCTTCCAGCTTTCCGATGGATACCCTGAGTAACCGCCTCGCGGTCTCGGCGTTCCGCGAAACCTCAAGAGCTCGCGCAAGGTGAGAAAGGCATAGGCCGGAGGACGCTGCGAACTCCATCTCAAACAAGGGATCGGACGTAAGTTCCTCAAGGAGAACAGCAACATACCTTTCCTGGGATTCGCGTGCCACACAGCATGCCGGGCACTCTTGCCCGGGCACCAGTCGCCTTACTTGGGAGATCGTCAGCTTGCCTGAAGGGTGGAGGTGGGACGCAAGCAGGCTCCTGAGAGAGTCAAGAACGCCGTCAATCAGATCAACATAGATGATGGAATGGCCCAGAGGATCCCCGTGTTCGCGTAGCTGCCGGGCATGTGTGGGACAGAAACCGTTGGACTCCCTCAAGTCTCTTCTTACATCAACATCGTTGACGTTCTCATAGAGGAACATATCGAGGTAACGGTCGACCATCTCATTGGTGAGCCGGCACACGAAACAACCCGGTTTCTTCATTGCGTCTCTGAGATTGTGGTAAGTCGCGTGCTTTGTCACCGCGGCGCCCCTCCCAAAAGCAAAAACCTCTACGCATCTCACACGAGCCGTAGAGGCTATCAGCCATAAGGCGGTTGCGGTCGAATCTTGGCGAGCCTCATCGCCACATCTCGGTTGTCAGTTTGATGTTACCAGAGCGCAAACGCGGCGTCAAGGGCTATTAGAATGTACTTCCAGAGCCTTACGGAGACTTGCCTGTGGAGGGGCCGAGACAAGAGGACCGAGACAAGAGGATTGATTCTCAGAGAGTTGTTTGGTACAATAAACCACATAGAGGAAGAGGCCCAAGCGGCGATGGGGCTCGCCCAAGTGCTCGACGCTGTCGAAGCTGATAGCTCCTACCGGAAATGGATGTCAGGGAGATCGGTGGGAGCTTGTTCGTTCGTTTGAGGGGTTCGTGCACGGCCTGAGACCCCAGACGAAGACGAAGAACAGCCCTCCGTGATTCCTGGCGGAAACACGGAGGGTTTCGCTTTGTAATCAGATCTTGACAGGCTGGCAGAGAAGGTCAACCTAGGACACGCCATTGTCGCCTGCCCTTGCACAGGTGCGGTGGGATGGCGGAAGCTTCGGCCGCAAAAGGTGCTGCGGCACAAAGGAGCCTAGCAGCCGGTGCCTTGGTGGCTTGGAGCGTGTTCACGCTCTGCCGCGCCGAGAATCGGACTTGATTCGTGGCCATCACGCGCGGATGAGGCAAGGATGAAAACGGGTGCTTTCGAAAAGCTAAGGGTGTTCCGAAGCACTTGTCAAGATGTGCGAGCGCGGGACATGGGGAGGACGCGAAGGTGAACGCGGCAGATATCCAGGGGCGTAGTGGTCAGCATGGAACGAGTTTGCGCAGAACAATGAGGTTCATTCTCCTCCTTGGCATTGTCAGCCTTTTTGCTGATATGACCTATGAAGGAGCGCACGGCATCACAGGCCCGTTCTTGTCTCTCTTGGGGGCCACTGCCGCAGCGGCCGGCATTACGGCCGGGATGGGGGAACTCATCGGGTATGGAATCCGTTTGGTGTCGGGCTATCTGGCGGATCGGACCGGTCGCTACTGGAGCATTACGTTGATCGGATACACGATCAATCTTGTCGCGGTTCCTCTCTTGGCATTGGCCGGTCGCTGGCAAGTTGCGGCGTTTCTGATCGTTGCCGAGAGGTTGGGCAAGGCGATCCGCACACCGGCTCGAGACGCAATGCTCTCGCACGCCACGCGGGAGATAGGGCGAGGCTGGGGGTTCGGGCTTCACGAGGCGATGGATCAAGTCGGAGCTATCTTGGGGCCCATTATCGTTTCCGTAATCCTCCGTCTCCGAGGCGGGTACCATGTGGCGTTCGGGATACTTCTCATTCCCGCCCTGGTTGCCCTCCTGGTGTTGATTCTCGCTCGGATGCAATACCCTAGCCCCGAGAAGCTGGAGAGGGACACGGAGGCTGGGGAGACTCCCGATGCCACCAACACCCGATTCCTTCCGCGTGTCTTTTGGCTCTATCTGTCTTTCGTTGCAGTGAGTGTGGCGGGGTACGTCCACTTTCAGTTGATCTCCTACCATTTCAAGACCCTGTCAGTGGTATCAGATGTCTTGATACCCGTTCTCTTTGCGCTCGCCATGGGGGTCGACGCCCTGGTGGCCCTTCTCATAGGGCGGCTGTACGACAGCATCGGCTTGTTATCGCTCATGGCAGTGCCGCTTCTTGCATTGCCGATTTCCGCCTTGACGTTCTCCCGTGGCTACCACGCAGTCGTGGTTGGAGTGCTGCTATGGGGCGCGGTAATGGGAATTCAGGAGACCATCATGCGCGCGGCGATTGCTGACATGATCTCGCCCGGGCGCAGAGGGGTGGCATACGGGATATTCAACACGGTTTACGGTCTCTCTTGGTTTCTAGGAAGCACAATCATGGGACTGTTGTATGGCGTTTCCATAGCACAGGTCATCTTATTCTCTATCGCATTACAGGTGGTGTCCGTCCCACTTCTCTTTGCCGTAAGGAGGGAGCTCTCAGCGACCTGATCATCCTGCCGCCGGCACTCCGGACGGGGAACGGGAAAGAGGTGCCAATCCCATGACTTTCCGTAGCATACTGTTTCCAGAGGGCAAGAGCGATAGGAGCAGCAGAATAGCGGAAACTCCGGAAGCCCCCTCCTATTTTGTCGACCTGAACCTGGATCAAATTGTGGACGCCATCACTGCCCAGAAGCATGAGTACAACCTGGAGCCTTTCTTTCATGTCGCACTGGACGATCTCGAGACGATCAAGTATCGCCAGGAAGTAATGCTTGAGCTTGAAAGCCCGAGCGTGCTCGATCACGTACGAGCCTTTGGAAGACAGATGAGAATAATGCGCGAGCACCTGTCTCGAGCCGGCGAGTCTTTTTACAAGTACGAGAAGCAGCGGTGGTTCCTGGAGGCTATAGGAGTCTACTGCAACGCCGTCAGCGAGCTGCTCCGAGCCTTGTCCCGTGAAGACCTGACGTCGACTGGATTTGTGGCTTTTCGTAGGTACTTGAGTGACTATGTCACCTCAGATGGGTTCGCCTCGTTGATGGCGGAGACGGACCGGCTGAAAGCCGATCTGGCGTCAATTAGGTATTGCGTGTTAATCAAGGGTGATCAAGTGACGGTCCGCAAGTACGAATCACAGATCGACTACAGCGCAGATGTCGAGGCGACCTTTGCCAAGTTCCGGCAGGGACAATCCAAGGGGGCACGAGAGTCTTCGTCAAGCGGATCTCCCATGAACCATGTTGAAGCTGAGATACTGGAGCTCGTGGCTAAGTTGTACCCTGACGTCTTCTCGCGTCTAGACCATTACTGTACGGAACACGGAGGCTATCTCGATGAAGTCATAGCGGCTTTTGACCGAGAGGTTCAGTTCTACGTTGCGTATCTGGAGTACATCGCGCCGCTAAAGCAGGCGGGCCTTCCGTTTTGTCTCCCAAACATCTCCGCCGATAGCAAAGAAGTATACAGCAGAGAGGGGTTTGACCTAGCCCTGGCCAGGAGGCTGCTCAAGGAAGGTTCCTCCGTGGTCTGCAATGATTTTCGTTTGGAAGGTCAAGAGCGCATACTGATTGTATCCGGCCCGAATCAAGGCGGCAAGACAACTTTCGCTCGGACCTTTGGGCAGCTGCATCATTTGGCAGCGCTGGGGTGCCCGGTTCCGGGCAGAGAGGCTCGGCTCTTCTTGTGTGATCGCCTGTTTACTCACTTTGAGAAAGAGGAGGACATAAAGAACCTTCGCGGAAAGCTGCAAGACGACTTAGTCAGGGTTCATTCCATCCTGACCCAGGCGACCCCGAGAAGTATCATCATAATGAACGAGCTCTTCACCTCCACCACATCGCATGACGCCGTGTTCTTGGGCAAGAGGATCCTCGAGCGTGTAATTTCGCTGGACGCGCTATGCGTTTACGTGACTTTCCTAGACGAGTTGGCTTCGCTGAGCGAGAAGATTGTAAGCATGGTCAGTACGGTGCCTCCCGATAACCCGGCCGTGCGAACGTACAAGATCGTCAGGAAGCCGCCGGACGGGCGAGCATACGCTGCGGCGATAGCGGAGAAGTACCGGCTGACGTACGCGTGTCTCAAGGAGCGTCTGAACTCATGAAAGCGTGTCTGATGTACAAGGATTGCAATTTCCGTCTGGATCAGAGGCCACTGTGGAACGAAGAAGCGCTCGTACAGGACCTGGAGTTGGACACATTGTTCCGCGCCATGGCGCACGACGACGATCTCGTGTTCGAAGTCTCGAAGAGGGCCCTCTTGTCAGGACTCACGAATGGTCCCGAAACGATAACATATCGCCAGCAAGTCCTCAGCGATTGCCTGAGACATCCGTCAATAGTGATGGACATCTACCGGCTCGCGACCGAAGCGGCTGAACAGGAGAAAAGCGCTTTCACCTTTGGTATCTTCGGCAAGTACCCCGCCTCGATCTTACATAGGTCCGTTGGAGTATTGAAAATGCTTTGGGGCGTGCTCAAGAACCTGAGGAAGATCGGGGATGAGAATGCCGGCAAGTTTGAGTCGGACGGATTCAACACGCTGCTTGGGATGCTGAGGAAGGAACTCAACGATGAATTCCTCACCAAGATTGGAGAGCATCTAAGGAAGCTGGAATTCCGAGACGGCGTGTTGCTCAGCGCTGAGTTGGGTGAAGGCAATTGTGGTACGAATTACGTACTTCGAATGACTCAGGAGAAAAGGCAAGACTGGCTGAGGCGGCTCCTCTCTAAGAAGCCGCCCGCTTACACCTTTCGGATCGCCCCTCGTGATGAAAGCGGCGCGAGAGCGCTCTCTGAACTGCGAGACAGAGGCATTGCCCCTGTGGCGAATGTAGCCGCGCAGTCGGCAGAGCACATTCTCGGCTTTCTCGATATGTTGAGAACGGAGTTGGCCTTCTACGTGGGCTGCCTGAACTTGCATGACCATTTAACCCGAAAGGGTGAACCAACGTGTCTTCCCAGGCCCGAGGTTGCCGGCAAGCGCACCCTCTCATTCAGGGGATTATACGATGTTTGCCTAACCTTGAATACGGAGCGAAGGGTCGTCGGCAACGACTTGAGCGCAGACGACAAGACCCTCATGGTGATCACAGGCGCGAATCAGGGTGGCAAATCAGTGTTCTTGCGAAGCATTGGGGTGGCTCAGTTGATGATGCAGGCTGGGATGTTCGTGCCGGCGGAGGCATTCTCTGCTAGCGTCTGCGATGGCCTCTTCACACACTTTAGGAGAGAGGAAGATGCTAGTATGAGAAGCGGGAAACTGGATGAGGAGCTCGGCAGAATGAGCGCCATCGTCGACCATGTGAGGCCGGACACGATAATCTTGCTCAACGAGTCGTTTGCCGCCACAAACGAGCGAGAGGGCTCGGAGATCGCGAGGCAGATCGTTGACGCCCTGGTCGAGAAGGGCGTCAGAGTGTTCTTCGTTACGCACCTGTACGAGTTTGCTCATGGCGTCTATGAAAGGCGAATGAAGAACGCGGTGTTCTTGCGGGCCGAAAGGGAAAGCGACGGTGGACGTACTTTCAAGCTGCACGAAGGGGAGCCACTGAACACCAGCTACGGAGAGGACTTGTACCGGACCGTATTCGGCACTGCCTTGGAAAGCTGAACGCTTGCGATGCAATGGACCGTGAGGGCGGCTCATGGGTCTGGTTGCGTCCGGCGGGCGGGGGCCAAGCCGTGCCAGACGGGCGGGACCGTCCCGAGCCGGCCACCGCACCTTGACTCAACAGCGGTAATGTGGCGCGGTGGCTCGAGCACGGCACGGTGGCGGCGTCGGGCGACGGCCGGCGCGTGGTGCACGCAGGTGGCCCGGCTTGGTATGATTTGGATCAGAGCCTCACATACAGGTCGTCGATGGAGGCCACCCTACCCCCCGCGAGCTTCGGCGGCAGCGCGAACGCCTTCTTGGAGTGACGCAGGCCCGCGCCGATCAAGGCTTCGGCAACCTTCAACGCCACCTTGGACGGGTTCACCACCGGCACGCCCAGCGCTGCCTGGACATCTTCTGCCACGTTCAAGAACCCCATGGACATGCACCCGAGGACCAGTACCTGCGCCCCGTCTTCCTCGATGGCGCGGCGTCCCACCGCGATTATCTTCTCGAGAGTGCCCTGTCTATCGACGGCAAGCTCCAGGACGGGGACGTTCACCGCCCTCACGGAGGCCAGTTTCGCAGCCACGCCCGCCTTGTGCACCAGTTCGTAGCTTGTGGGGATCATGCTATCCATGACTGTGAGGAGCGAGAAGCGGTAGCCGAGCGTCGCCGCGACGACGAAGCTGGCCTCCGCGGGGCCAACCACCAGCATCTTCGATGTGATCTCTCGCATGGCGTCGAGCCCGGGATCTCCCGCGCACCCCAGGATGGCGGCATCGTACCCCTGTTGTTCCAGGTCGAAGATCTTCTTCGCGGTGGCGGGTATGCTAAGGTACTCCTCATACATCGATTCGATTGACGCAGGCCCTTCCGTCACTCCGGTGATGTCGACGTCAACTCCTGGAGCGGCCCACTCTCGCAGCAACCTCCCTCGTCTCGCCATCTCTTCTTCATCCATTGTGCCGGGCACGACGTACACTATCTTCAACCCGCACTCCTCCTTATGCTGTGTTTCGTGTTAGCGTGACAAGCCTATCCGGGCATCAGCACCCAAGCATCCGATCCAGACACTCGCGTCAGAGGCGACTTCCGCACCGTCTCCTGTGTTTGTGTGTTTGCGCCGACTCTCGCATTGCCTCGCGCCGGCGCGCCATCCTCGAGGAACATTCGTTTCTCGCTCCCGTTCCCTGGGGCCCGCCTTGGGACCCGCCTTGGCCCACGTCCTACGCCGCTCCCGCCGCCATGTGGCATCTCACGGAGTGACCCGATCCTCGGTCGACTAAGGCAGGTTGCACTCGCCTGCAGACCGGGTCGGCGTGGGGGCAGCGATCTTGGAACAGGCACCCCGGCGGCAGGTCTATCGGGCTGGGCACGTGGCTCGTGATGTTGAGGTCCTCCCCCTTCACATCCGGATCTGGGGAAGGCACAGCCGAGATCAAGGCCCGGGTATACGGGTGCTCCGGTTGGTCCAGCACCTTCTCCGTAGGCCCGATCTCCACTATCTGTCCGAGATACATGATCGCGGCGTAGTCGCAGAGGTACCTGATGAGCGACAGATCGTGCGAGATATACACCGTGGTGAGGCGTCTCGTCCGTGCGATCTCGCTCATGAGGTTCAACACGCCTGCCCTTATGGAGACGTCGAGCATGGAAACGGGCTCATCGGCCACGATGAAGACGGGATCGACCACCAGCGCCCTGGCCAGGACGACCCGCTGAAGCTGCCCGCCGCTCATCTGGTGCGGGTACTTGTCGAAGAACGCTTCGGCCGGCCTCAGGTTCACGGTTTCCAAGGCTTCCTTCACTAGGTCCGCCCGTTCGCTCTTGCTCCCGATGTTGTGGATGATGAGCGGCTCTGCTATGGAACGGAACACCGTGAACCTGGGATTCAACGCCTCGAACGGGTTCTGGAACACTAGTTGCGCTTGCTTCCTGAACTCCTTGAGCTCCTGGCCGTGCTTGATGTCTGTGACGTCCTTGCCATTGAACAAGTACTTGCCGTCCGTCGGCTCATAGAGTTTCAGGAGGATTCTCCCTGTAGTAGTCTTCCCGCACCCGCTTTCTCCGGCTAGGCCCAAGGATTCACCCTTCTTCAGCTTGAAGCTCACGCCGTTCACCGCCCGGAGGACGCCGCCTTTGCTCCTGCCGAGGAACAACCCTTGCCGGACGGGGAAATGCTTCGTGATGTCCCGCACTTCTACGACATATCCGCTCTCTGCCACGTTTCCACCTCCTCAGCCCTCCGCCGCAGTAGGTCGATGTCGTCCAGACGGAAGCAGGCGGAATGATGGCCGGGAGAAACCTCAACCAGTTCCGGAGCCCGCTCTCCACACTGAGGCGCTCTAAATGGACACCTTCCGGCGAACCGACAACCATCTGGCAGCTCTATCAAGTCCGGCGGCGAACCCTCGATCGATATGAGCGTCTTTCGGGGGTTTCGGAGATCCGGGAAAGCGTTCCTCAATCCCATCGTGTAAGGATGCGCCGGGCTCTTGAGCACATCCCTGACCGCGCCCATTTCCACTACTTTGCCGGCGTACATGACCACTACCGACTCGCAGACATCCGCGACCACCGACACGTCGTGCGTGATCATTATCAGCGAGAGCCCGAGGTCTCTGCGCAACCTCTTCAGCTCCCCCAGAATCTGCTTTTGCACGATGACGTCGAGCGCGGTCACGGGTTCGTCGGCAATGACCAGCCTGGGATTTAACGCAAGGGCCAAGGCGATCACGGCGCGCTGCTTCATGCCCCCTGAGAACTCATGAGGATAGTAGCGCAGGCGTTGTGTATCCAAGCCGACCATGCGGAACAATTCACCGGCGCGCTCGCGCGCTTCCCTCCGGCCCAGCCCGCCCTTCTGACGCAGTACCTCCACGAACTGGTCGAGAACGGGATAGACCGGGTTGAGGGAGTCCATCGCGGCCTGCGGGATCAGAGAGAGCTTGTTCCAGCGGATCCCGCGCATCTTGCTCTCAGGCAGGCGCACGAGGTCTTCTCCTTCGAAAATGACCTTGCCGCCTGCTATGTACATGTTTCGAGGCATTACCCGAATGATCCCCCGCGCCGAGGTGCTCTTGCCGCAGCCGCTCTCTCCCACAAGGCCGACGCTTTCTCCGTGATCCACGCTGAAGGAAACGCCGTCGACCGCCTTGTTGCACCCGCGGGTCGTCTTGTAGTAGATCTTGAGATCCCTGACTTCCAGCAAAGGCATGTCGTCCCTCTCCAGTTGCGCCTATTCGCTCGAATGCAACTTGCAGATTCCACCAGGATGTCCACTGGAACGCTTTGCCACACACACGTCGCTCACACGTCCTTCAATCTGGGGTGGAGGATCTCCTCGGAGCCTCGTCCCAGGTAGAAGCCAGCCATTACCGTAAGCATGATGCATATTCCCGGCGGCACGAACCAGTGAAAGGCTCCTCGGGACAGTGCCTGCGACACGTATGCGTCGTGCAGCATGTATCCCCAACTCATCACCTGGGGGTCGCCGAACCCCAGGAAGCTGACGGCGGCTTCGGTCAGGATCGCCCATCCGACGGCAAGCGACCCATACAGAAAGGAGAGCGGGAGGATGTTCGGCGCGATGTACACGAACATGATGCGTAGGTGCGAAGCACCGGAGACTCTGGCGGCCTCGATGAAGCTTCGCTCCCTTATCGTCAGCACCTGGGACCGGATCACCCTGGCGGTGTCCCGCCAGAGGAGGAGCGCCATGGCCAGCACTATGTTCCATACGCTGGGCCCGAGGAACCCAACGAGCACTATCACGAACGGCTCGAAGGGTACTCCGAAGGCCACGTCCGCCAATCTCATCAGCACAGTGTCCACCCATCCCCGGAAGTACCCGGAGAGAAGCCCCACGAGTGTTCCCAGCACCACAACGAAGAAGGCCGCGCTGAATCCGACGGTCAGGGCGGGACGCGCGCCATGTACCAGCTGCGAGAATATGTCTCTGCCCATGTTGGTAGTCCCGAGAAGATGCCGGGAGGAAGGCGGGCGGTTCGATGCCAGTTCGCTGCCGTCTATAACCAATTCATGGGGGTCATAGGGCGCGATGTACGGCGCGAATACCGCAATCAAGATGAAGAAGACGTAGATGGCAGCTCCCGCCATCGCAAACTTGTCTCGCTTCAGGAATCCGTATGTGCCGGTAAGAGCTCGTCTCATGACACTTGCGAGACCAGTCTGACTCCGTGTCATAGGCTCGCCCCCTTGCTCTCGAGGCTCACCCGCGGATCCAGCAGGCTGTATAAGATGTCGGCCACGAAGTTCATGATCACCATGACTGCGGCGATGAGAAGAAAGGCGCCCTGAGACAGGGGATAATCGCTCGCTGACACCGCTTTCACGAGCAGCCTTCCTAGGCCCGGCCAGCTAAACACCGTCTCAATCACCACGTTTCCACCGATCGCGTAGCCGATTCCAACTGCCATCGCGGTCACCACCGGCAACGCGGCGTTCCTGGCGGCGTACTTGAACATGACGCGCGCGTCGGAGAGGCCTTTCATCCGTGCCATGTCCACGTACGCCTCGCCCAAGACATCGAGCATACTGGAGCGCATAATGAGGAGCGGCAGCCCAAGCAGGTACAGGGCGAGAGTGGCCGCGGGCAAGAACATGTGCCGCCAGAACGACGGTGAGAGCAATTTCGCCAGCTCTGACGGGTAGACAACGCCCGCGGGGGAGGACCCTCCCGATGGGAACCACTGCAGCTTGAACGCAAAGATAGCGAGAAGGATCATCCCCACCCAGAACTGAGGGCTGGACCTGGTAAGAAGGGTGAAGACGATTCCCACAGTCTCGAACCTCTCTCCGCGCCTCCAAGCCAGGGCTATTCCGCCCAGCACGCCGATGACGTAGGCGATCACGAGCGACGTGAACATGAGGTACACCGTATTGGGAAGGACCTTCCACACCACGTCGACCACGGGGTCTTTATAGAAGAATGAGTCTCCGAGTTCTCCTTTCAAAAGGTTGCCTACGTATACGAGGTACTGTCGCCACAGAGGTTTGTCCAGCCCAAACTGGCGCATGAGGAGCTCTTGCTGCTCTTGCGTGAAAGTCGGGTCAATGTACGCCACCAACGGGTTACCGGGCATCAAACGGAAGATGAAGAACAGGATGGTGACGATAATCCAAAGGGTCAGGAGCATCTGACAGAGTCGTTGCGCAAAGAACTTCCAGTTGACCCTCAAAGCGTATCCTCCTCCGCCAGCGTCTAGCCTGGCAGCACCTGTCGGCGTGCACTGGTATACCAGTGCACGCCGGTGCCTTGTTGCGCCGAGAGAACGGGGCAGGGTGAAAAGGAGAGAACCGCCAAGGGACGGGACCACGGTTTCCCGATCCCCCTGCCCGTGAATGAATCAGGCGCGGGCCGATGAATCGAGCTCGGACCAGCGTCTTAGGACGCCGGAGGTGTCTCCTCCTTCCTACCCTCGGGATAGAGGAGTCTGCCCTTGCTGTCCCACTCGTAGCCCGCGGCTTTGAGGATGTCCCTCGCGGCCTTCACTCCGCCCTGTGGGTAGTTGAGGTTCTTGTTCTTCCAGAACTCCAACGAAGGGGAGACCACGGAGTCTGCCGGCACCGCGTAGCCTTTCCACACGGCGTTCACGATAAGCTGGCGGTCGGTCAAAGCTAGAACCGCCCGCCGGAACGCGACGTCGTCGAACGGCGGCCTACGTAAGTTCATGGCGAAGAACCTGAACCCGAGATCCACTGAGGATACTATTGTGAGGGATGGGTTCGCTTTCACCTTTTGCGCCAGGATCTGTGGGTCGCCCACGTATGTCGCCAGGAAGTTGATCTCCCCCGTCTGGAGCATACCTAGGGTCGCTTCCATGTTGGGAATGAAGCGACAGATCCACTTCTCAATCTTCGGGGGCTGGAAGTGCGCCTTGTTGGCTTCGAGGACTATCTCCTCGGAGAACTTCCAACTGCTGAACTTGAAGGGGCCTGATCCTATCGGAGTCTTCTCCTGGTAGCTTTCCGCGGTCTCCGGCTTGCCCTGGAGACCCTTCAGGACCGGCTCCCATATGTGCTTCGGGACCAAGTTTATCTTGGCCAGGCATGCGGTTTCGAAGGCGGCTGAAGGTCTCTTCAGCTTGAAGATGAGAGTCC
This sequence comes from Bacillota bacterium, assembly GCA_024653485.1. Lineage (NCBI taxonomy): Bacteria > Bacillati > Bacillota > Bacillota bacterium. The sequence continues at coordinate 151,359 of JANLFY010000008.1, forward strand.
TCGCGTCGGCGATCTCGATTTTCTCTATGTTGCTTACAAACGGCTTGTACATGGGCACCTCGTCGCCCATCGGGGCTTCGAAGGAGAACTTGACGTCCTCGGCGGTCACGGGTTTGCCGTCGTGCCACTTCATGTCCTTCCGCAAAACGACCCTAACCTGATCGTTCGCCGTCCATTTTACGGACTCGGCCGCCCACGGTTTCGGCAGCCCGTCCGTGCCCATGCGCATCAGCCGGTCCCAAACCAGCTCGGTCACCCAAGAGTCGACCGTGCCGCTTATGTAGAAGGGGTTGACCGCCTGGACCGCGTCGTTGCTGTTAAGGATCATGTTCTTTTGCGCGCCTCTGGGTGTGGCGTATATGTACGTCCAGAAGTTCTTGATGCCGAGGCCGGCCATTTCTTTGATGGACTCGGGCGCGAACACCTGGTTGTTGAAGACGATGGGGATCTTTTGGTGCACGAGGAAGTCGTACACGGCATCGTCGACCAGTAGTTGCTGGGCTTTCAGCACGAGCTCCTTACGCTTCTGGGGATCTATGGTGACCCGCTGTTCCTCCGCGATCTTGTCGTAAGCCGGGTTTATGTAGCCCACGAAATTGTAGCCCGTCTCGGCCGTGCTCGAATGGAACAGGTTATAGATGAATTCGTCGGGGTCCAATCGCTCCGGCCGTGCCGTCATTTGCCACCCGGTCATGTCCCAGTTGTCCCTCTGGTACCAGACCAAGTCGGCCATCTGCTCCCAAGGCATGACCTTCACGCGCGCATCCAGGCCCACTTGTTTCATGGCGTTCGCTATGAGCGTCGCGCTCTCGAACTCATCTGGGGAGGAAGCCTGCGGCCTCGTCAGAATGTAGATGGGGCGGATGATCCTCTCAGCCGTGTTGCCGGCCGCGACAGCGGTCGTCCCGAGTGCGGCCGTAAGGTAGATCAGCACCAGTAGCATGATCCATCCAGCCATCGCTCTTCTTCTCATGACTCCTCAGCTCCTTGACGTTGACTCTTTCTATGGCTGGTGCGTGTGAGTAGCTGCCGGGACGACCCGCCCGAAGGCCGCAGCGCCGCCGTAAGGAGACGACTGGTTTGGAAGCAAGCCTGCCAGACCTGCTACCTTTATGCGCCTGCGCCAAGCTTGCGCCTGGGTTGCCGGGACGGTGCAGGGTACCCCCTGAGGGAACGTGGACTTCCCGAAGCGGACGATCAAGGCCGGTCAGCAACAGTATCCCTCGGCAAGAGCTGTGGACGTGGGCTGGTCCTTCTCGCTCCTCAGCTTCTCCGCGCGCCAGACATGGTGTGAACGTGCTCCTACAACTGCCTCAGCCAAGCCGTTACAGCAATACGAGCGGCGGTATGGTTCGGAACACGAGATCGCCTCGTGAGACACGAGATCGCCTCGTGAGAACCGTGGCCTGCCTTCGCGACCACCTCCTCATGAAGTTCTTGGGCCAGAAGGAACGTTTTTTAGATGCTACAACGACCTGGCGGCTTTGTCAAGAGTACGCGGTCTTGGCAAACTCCGCGGTTAGGACGGGGATCACCTCGAAGAGATCCCCGACGATCCCGTATGTCGCCACGTTGAAGATGGGCGCGGACGGGTCCTTGTTGATGGCAACTATTATATCCGAGGACCCCATCCCGGCAAGATGCTGGATGGCGCCGGAGATGCCGCACGCGATGTATATCTTGGGACACACGGTCTTGCCGGTCTGCCCGACCTGGTGCGCGTACGGTATCCACCCTGCATCCACCGCGGCGCGGGACGCCCCTACGGCGGCGCCAAGCACGCGTGCGAGGTCCTCGATGAGCTTGAAGTTCTCGGCCTTTCCGAGACCTCGGCCTCCGGAGACTATGATGTCTGCCTCTGCGAGGTTCACCATCTGGTGGGTTTCCTCGACCACTCTGACCAGCCTTGCTCTGGGCGGCAGGACCTCTTTGACGAGCTTGATGATATCGCCGCGCCGGGCGTCATCTCGGGCCGCCCGCTTCATGACTTTGTGCCTCACCGTGGCCATCTGCGGGCGCCTATCGGGGCAGAGAATGGTTGCCATGATGTTTCCGCCGAAGGCAGGCCGGGTCTGTAGGAGCAAACGTCTTTCCCTGTCGATCGCGAGCCCCGTGCAGTCAGCGGTAAGGCCCGTTTCGAGCCTAGCCGCCACTCTCGGACCCAAGGACCTCCCTACGGTCGTCGCGCCGAGGAGGAAGACTGACGGTTTGTACTCCCGGACGAGCTCGGTTATCACTTGAGCATAGGGCTCGTCTTGGAAGTCCGCGAGCGCAGGGTCGTCTACCACGTATACTTTCTCCGCGCCGTGAGCGATGACGTCTTGTGCTGCGCTTTCCACGTCGTAGCCTAGGAGCACGGCGGCAAGCTCTTCGCCCAAGTCGTCGGCGAGCTTTCTGCCTTCGCCGAGGAGCTCGTACACCACGCTCGAGGGTTTTCCCCTCCGCTGCTCCACGAATACCCATACGCCCCGCCATTCGCGGACATCGGTGCCTGGTCCGGAGCCGCCGCCTTGCCCGGCAGTGCTCTCTGGCCCTCTGGTGCCCCCAGACCGCGACACCTGGCCGTCGCTCTCCTCGGGTGCTTGATGCCCGGCTCCAGCACGCACTTCCTCTACCTCGATGGCCTCCACCGGACACGCTCCGGCGCACGCTCCGCACTGAATGCAATCTTCCAAGAAGACTGCGACTTTGTCCCGCACGGCGATGGCACCGTACGGGCACGAGCCTACGCACGCTTCACATCCCGTGCATCTATCCGAAAGGACACGAACAGCCACTTCCACCGCTCCTCTCCAAACGTCCCATCCAACCGCAGCAACCCATGGCCTCGCACTCGAGAACCGGCACAGCCGCAGACCGGTGGTCGCGGCGCACCAACCGACGGGCGGACTATACGAGGTGGGTTTCCTTGAGCTTCGACACGAGGATTCTCACCTTTTCGTGGATCGTCTCGCCCTCGATTATCTCGCCTCGGCGTTTCTGCTCGGGAGTGAACACCCGGATGACTCGTGTTGGCGAGCCCACAAGGCCGACGCGGTCGGGGTCCACGCCGAGGTCCGCCGCGGTCCAGGTCGTGATCGCGGCCTTCTTCGCCTTGAGCATGCCCTTTATCGAGGGCATCCTGGGCTCGTTTATCTCCTTGACCACGGTGATGAGGGCCGGGAGGGGAGACTCTATGACCTCGTAGCCCTCCTCGGTCATGCGCTGCACCCTGATGAAACCCCGAGCGAGACCTCGCTCACGGTCGCCACAACAACCGGCGCTGTCGCCGGCGCCTCCCGGGCCGTGCTCGACAGATCCGGCCGCGGGCCCCGCGCCAGGGGAGAGGTCTTCGATCCTGCGGACGTACGTCACGTGGGGGATGTCGAGGTTCTCCGCAACCTCCGGGCCGACCTGAGCAGTATCGCCGTCAGAGGCCTGCTTGCCGCACACGATGAGGTCGAACCCGCCCGACTTTTCGATGGCTTTCGCCAGCGTGTACGACGTGGCAAGGGTGTCCGCGCCAGCGAACGCCCTGTCCGATAGCAGCACGGCCTCGTCCGCACCGAGCGCGAGCGCCTGGCGCAACGCTTCTTCCGCCTGCGGGGGGCCCATGGTGATCACTGTGACCTTGCCGCCGTGCCGTTCGCGGATGCGAAGCGCCTCTTCGATGGCGTACATGTCGAACGGGTTTATGATGGACGCGACACCCTCACGCATGAGGGTGTTCGTCTCCCGGTTTATCTTCACGTCTGTGGTCTCGGGGACCTGCTTGATGAGAACGGCTACGTTCATTTCCGCCTCGCGGCCTCCCTCATGGCATCCTTGATCACGGCGCTTCCGATTATGGAGCGCTGGATCTGGTTGGTGCCCTCGTAGATCTGGGTTATCTTCGCGTCGCGCATCATCTTCTCTACGGGGTAGTCGCGCATGTAGCCGTATCCCCCGAAGATCTGGACCGCGTCGGTGGTAACGCGCATGGCGACATCGGAAGCGAAAACCTTGGCCATCGACGCTTCCTTGGAGAAATCGCGTTCACCGGCGTCGATCATGCGCGCCGTCGCGTATACGAGGGCGCGTGCCGCCTCCACCTGCGTGGCCATGTCCGCGAGCATGTGCTCGATGGCTTGGAACTCGGCGATTCTCCTGCCGAACTGCACGCGCTCGGTGGCGTACCTCGCGGCTCTGTCGAGAGCGCCCTGGGCTATTCCGACGGCTTGGGCCGCCACGCCGGGGCGGGTGCGGTCGAATGTGCGCATGGCCACGATGAAGCCCTTTCCCTCGCGGTCGAGGATGTTCTCGGCGGGGACGCGGCAGTCGCTGAAGATGAGCTCGCGAGTGGCGGAGGCCCTTATGCCCATCTTTTTCTCTTTCTTGCCGAATTCGAAGCCGGGCGTGCCCTTCTCTACGATGAAAGCCGTCATCCCCCGCGCGCCTTTGGACGGGTCGACCGTGGCGATGACAGTGTATATCTCGGCCTCGCCGCCGCTCGTGATCCATTGCTTGGTGCCGTTCAGTATGTAGAAGTCCCCATCGCGCGTCGCTGTGGTGCGGACGCTCGACGCGTCAGACCCAGCTCCCGGCTCTGTGAGCGCGAACGCCGCGAGTCTCGCCCCGGACGCTATGTCAGGCATGTACTTGCGCTTTTGTTCGTCGGTCCCGAAAAGCAGGATAGGAAAGCCGCCGAGCGCGCTGGCGGCGTACGATACGGCGACGGCACCGCACGCCCTTGACAGCTCCTCGACCACAAGGCACTGCTCGAACACGCCGCCTCCGAGGCCGCCGTATTCCTCCGGCACCCAGACTCCGAATAGACCCGAATCAGCCAGCACCCTGATGAGCTCCCACGGGAATTCTTCAGCCTCATCGAACTGGGCCGCACGCGGCGCCACCTTCTCTTCCGCGATTCTCCTCGCGAGATCGCGCACCATCTGTTGCTCTTCCGTGAGGAAGTAGTTCATCGCCCCTGCCTCCTCCTTAAGATAGGGCCATAGGATAGGGCCATCATCGAATGCGGGGACACCATAAAGCACAGGCCGGGAATGGGGCACCGCACGACACCGTACCGTGAGATGCCACGCCTGGCGCCACGCAACATCACACAGCGCACGGGCATGATTAGCACCTGCTCCTAATATGAGATGCTAATGGCAGTGTAGCACGCACAATGAGAGCTGTCAAGGCGACCCGCTTTCGGCGATTACGGTCCGCGCGCCGTCACACGCTCCCTCGCTCTTCCTCCAGGGATGCCAGTATTGTGGCGAGGTTTCGGAGAGCCTGCCGGAGACGTCTGTAGTAAGTGGTTCGAGGTAGTCCAAGCCGCTCCATCACGCACTCGTGGGATCCAACGCGGTCGATGTAGGCCATGCGGACGAGCTTCGCCTCCTCCGCTCCGAACCTGAAGGCGAAACGTCCCGTCCCTTGTGCGAGTATATCGAGGGCACCCTTGAGGACGGACCGAATGGCAGCCGGCAACGAGGCCGGGATGGAATCGGTCGATTCTCCGTCAGCCTTTCCGCTCTCGCCAGGACGCGCCAACCGGCGGGCAACGACGCCAAGGTGAGCCATCCTACTGTGCTCGAGCTTTCTGTCGTTCCAGAAATGGCGCAGGCAGAGAACGACCTCCTGAAGGAGCTCTTGTTGGGAGAGGGTTTCCCTCTGTGGACCCTCTTGCCGCCCCAGCACCTCATTCATCCATGCGCGGGCGGATTTCTTCGTGAGGTCGAGGTAGTAGTACGTGATTGGCATGCCGGGACCGTACGCCATGCATACGGGGTCTCGCACTTGCGTGAAGAGGAGCTGTTCCGCCCTCGAGGCGGCCATTTCGTCGTGAACCCACGTAGTGAAGACCGCGTGAACGTCGCGTTTCGTCTGCCATTCGAACACGGCCTTCACGAGGGCGGCTCTCACCTGGTATGCATGGGTGCTCGACATGATGAACGGGAAGAGAAGGACATGGCTTGCGCTTCGTGGGCCCGGAAGGTTGTCCACGCAGAGTCTCGTAACCTCCGACATCCTGAGAATCGGAAGGGAGCGCTCCTCCACCGGAATGAGACACGTGAAGCCGGCGAGGCGCCCGTCGGGCTCTCTCACGGCTGTGAACCTGTCCTTGTAGAGTTCGAAGAGACTCGCAATCTGATCGACCTCTCCCAGGCGGTCTTCCTCCTGGCCGAGGTACTCGCGCATCCACGTGCGGTAGACGTCTGCTATCTCAGAGAGCTTTGGCGGGGCACCGTCGCAAGACAGAGTGACGTCGCCCCACTCAGTAAAGAAATAGCGACGGAGTAGCGGGTCAGGGGCTAGAAAGACGTACTCCAGGATGTCGTCTGTACCCAGAACCCTCCGGTCCTTCCCCATCCAATCCGTTGCAAGCCGTCTCAGGGCTGCGAGCCGGTTCGGGGCACGCCAGCGCATATCCTCGAGGATCACGTTGCGGATCTCATCGTCTACAGCAAGTCCTTCTTCGGTCGGGTGGACGAACGACAGGCCGGTCAGCTTGTTGATGTCGAGAGCGGTCACGTGCCTGCCTGCAAGATGGCTGAGGAGCTCCTCGTTGCAGCGGCGCACAACGCACGCGGCCTCCAGAAGGCTCAAGGTATCCCCGTCTTCGATCTCCCGTGCGACGCGCCGGAATACCTCATGTGCAACCCCACGATAGGTCGCTTGACGCCTCTTCTCAACGTTTGATTCCTCGGTGCTCTCCGCGCCGAGTTCAGCGTCGGCCGCCAGTACAAGTGCCAAGGGAAGGCCGCCGGCGAAGAGGATGATCCGGTCTAGCGTGCCTTGTTCCGTGATCCCACGACGCCGCAGGACTTCCTCAGCTTCCTGGGGCGTTAGGTATGGCAAAGCCATGCAGCGAGTCTCTGAGAGGCTTGCGGGGTCGCTCTCCCAGAGGCGAGTGAGGGGGTGCCACGACGCCACGACGACAAGCGTCCGCCTGTCCAGAGCCGGCAAGACCGTCCGGCGAAAGACGTCGTCAAACATGGGGGCGGCTTCATAGTCATCGATCACGATAGCCGTCTGCATCGTATCAGCGACCGACCTTAGAAGTGAAACGGCACTCTCTATGGCTGCGCTTCCCGCTCCGAGCGGCCTGCGCAGTCGAGGATCGCTCGGCCCGCCGAGCGCTCTTTCGCAGACCGCCGCCTCGGGCGAGTCGGTCTCTGAGTATGCGATAGAGTCAAACGTTGATTGACTCGTAGACGAGAGGGAGGCTTGATAGTCAATGGCGCATGAGGCAAAAGCCACTTTCTCAAGCGAATGGCATAGAGCCTCGGTGAAGCTCCCGATGGAAGGCTCGATCTCAAGGGCGTTGAGCCAGATGACGCATGCGCCCTGTGCCCGAAGCTCATCCGCAAAACGGTACAGTAGGTGCGTTTTGCCGATCCCCGCGGGACCGTAGACGTTCAACACCCGATAATGCGGGTGCGAGACCACTCCTTTGCGTAATTCGGCAAGCTCTTTGTTGCGCCCGACGAACATAAACGTGCGACCGGCAAACCCGCCATCTCCCGGCAGCACGCTGATCACCTCCAGACCGGACGGCCACTGAAGACGTCGTTTGAATGGAAGAATCCCCCGATAGGTAATTCTGTGTTCATTCGCAAAAACCTGCGTAGTCTCAAACTGTTCCAAGAACATGTGGAACTGTTTCCGGTACTGCATTTGGCACCCGGCGATCCGTACACTAGGCGTAACACTAGGCGTACGGTCTGCCGGACACGTGTAGACGCGCCGCAGTACGTCTCGGTATTGCTCTCAATGGCGCCGTTGCTCCAGGGCTCAAGGCCCGCAAGTCGGGGCGGCGCGGAAGCGAGCAAACGCTGCGGTACTGGGCCGAATCAGGACGGGCAAGGCTGCGCGAGGCGCCCGGGGAGACTCGTCCCGGGGCTTCGGGGCAACGGTGGCGACGCCCAGGTGGCGGGCTGGAACCGGCGTTCAAACAAGGCGACCGAGGCGATCAAGGCGACCACGCGAGGGATGCACGAGACTGTCCAAGTCAGAGGGATGCACGAGGCTGTCCAAGTCAATGGTAGCTCGATGCTTGTGACCGCGACCAGTTCTGATCGCCGGATCTGAGAGACGCAGTCTGGAGAACGGGAGGGGAATGTCAATGAACCGTGATGTGGGAGGAGCGCGTAGCGCTGCGAGAAGAGCTGTTGGTTCGTGTGTCTTGCTCGCCTTGTGCTGCCTGGTTTCCGTTGGGGCGACAGGTTGCTTCGGAGGTGGAGGGGTCGCAGCCCCTAGCGGGTCAGTCGTCGGGTACGTCTCTGAGATCGACGTGTCTGACCCGCTGAAGATGGAAGTCACGTTTTTCGCCTCTTCTCCGGGAGTCCAGGATGCCCAGGCGACCCTCGTCGGAACCAACAAGACGGCCAAGACATCGCCGGTGGGCAAGTTCTCCTTTACCAGCGTAAGCCCGGGGACCTATGACATGCTGGTTCAGAAGACCGGCTGGCCCTCTGTGAGGGTGTACGGGATCAAGATCGAGGCCAACAGCGCCACCGAGGTAGGACTGCGCATGGGGAGACGGCCGAACGCGGAGGTGACCCAAGGACGTCTGGTAGAGAACGTACCCCCTTCCGTCACCATCGATTGCCCGTCTACAGTATCGGGCACAGTGGAGGTCGCGGTGACGCCTAGCGACGCGAGCGGAGTCTTTGGAGTGGCGTTGTTCGTGGATCAGGGGCTCGAATGCGTCTGGGGGTTTGGGAATGAAGCTGGGGAAGCTGAGATAGTATCCGGGGAGACCCTCGTTTGGGAATGGAGCACGGTGACCGGGTTTCCCGGCGAAGAGACCGGGTGGAACAACGGTGAGCACCGGCTGATGGCGATGGTAGTGGATACGAACTATAACATAGCGTACAGAACGGTCACCGTGACGGTGGACAACTCCACGAGCCAGGGCACAGTGCCTGTAGCGCCCTCCGAACTGCGGTGCGGAATGAGCACGGTTCACTATTCATGTTTCCAGTTCCCGTGGGGCCCGAGCGACCTCAGTGACGGCTCAGACGGTGAGCCTTTGGCGCTGGCCACGACCGCGCGGAAGGTCAGGGAGTTCGGCGCTAAGTCCGGCTCCAGTGTGCGCGGCACGCCATCTGGATCGGACGCGGTGGTATTTGCAAACATCTACTGGCGCTATGAGAACCCGACGGGCGTGATGGGATACAAAGTGTACCGCAACGGCCGGTTCGTGGTCGACATCAAGCGCGAGTGGGGCGACGGATGGATGGACGGCTCGCCAGTGCTCACCCCGGGGCAGCGGGTGGAGTACGCGGTGTCTGCCTACAACCGTGTCGGTGAAGGTCCAAAAAGTCCTACAGTAGCGCGTACGCCCATAGCCCCTCTGACGAAGGTCGTGTTGACGGGGCCTGCCGATGGCGAGGAAGTGGACGGCGCCACACCTGCTTTTCGCTGGGAGCGGGTATCCGGAGCAGAGGCGTATCTCGTTTTCGTCTCCAGTACGGGGGGAGACGCTACACTGATGTGGATAGGCTATGCGCGGGGAGCTGACTCGACCTCGGTGACGTACGGATCGGCCGCTAACAGCTTCCAGGGCGCACCACCTGCTCAAGAACTCGTGCCAGGTGAAACGTACGCGTGGGGTGTCATGGCTCTGAGCCTGGAGCCGAATCTCCCGGGTTCGGACCCTCTCGACCTATCAGCTGGCTACGAGCCGGAGACGATGTCCATGTCCGCGTCAGACGTGCAGACCTTTTCGGTGACCACGGACGCGCTTTGAGCTGAAAACACGTCCCAGACCAATTAGCTTACGACGCGCCGTAGTGCCGCCCTGCCACCCGCCGGCAGGGCGGCCACGGTGTACGAACTTACGACGGTTTGCCATGGCTTGCCGTGGCTTGACGGGGCACGCAGCCGTGGTGCGCAGCATCGTGCGTTTGCGGCATCTTGCGCTTGCAGTCTCGCGCAACCGCAACCGCGCCCTCAAGAGCGTGTCTAGGCAAGCGTGCCCAGACGTAATGGTCTCTGGGGAATTTGTAGCCTTCGGGTGTGGCAGACGAGCCAACAATTGCTTGAATGATCGCGTGCGTGTCTGTCGAATGACCAAGCATGAGCACGAACACGATTTCGTTGATCCTGCTGCTTGTCTTGGTCTTCGCTGCAGTTGGGGCAACAGGCCAGCCGGCCACGGCCCCCGGCGACGAATCGATCCTCCCGCCGAGCCCGGCACCCACACCGGAGCCGACGCCCGACCCTTCGCCTGCACCGTCTCCTGAACCGCTCCCCGAGCCATCTCCCGAGCCATCCCCGCCGGGACAAAGCTACCAGGCCAGCCCCGAAGAGCGCCTTCTCCTCGCAAGACTGATCCGCGCTGAGGCGGAAGCGGAGCCGTTCGACGGGCAGGTCGCCGTGGGGGCGGTCGTTCTTAACCGCGTGGAAAGCCCGGATTATCCGGACACCGTGCGGGACGTCATCTTTCACGTGGACAACGGCTACGTGCAGTTCACGCCCGTCGCCAATGGCACCATCAACTTGCCGCCCACCGAGACCGCCATCGAGGCGGCCGACCGGGCGCTCGAGGGTGAGGACCCTTCGTTTGGGGCGACAGGTTTCTATAACCCGGCGAAGAGCTACGACCCGTGGGTTCGGACAAGGCCCGTGACTGTGGTAATAGGCAACCACGTCTTCTTCAAGTGAAGACCTCAAGACGAAGACGGCAACCTTACTTGAGTTCTTCGGCCCTCCTTCTTGCGTTCTGCCTTTTCTGCTTTCTGTGGGCGGCGGGCACGCAGGCGCGCGCCCACCGCGCCCGGCGCCGCCGTCGCGCGGGGCTGGCGCCACGCCGTTGCCACGGCCTTCCCCGCGCCATCAGGCTCGTGGGGTCCAATGCGGGCCGATATCTCCTTGACAAGACAGACCAGACCTGCGTATACTATACCTGGCAGGGTACCTACTATAGATGGCATGCACTCCTTGTCCGCAAGGGAATTGCGTGGCCGCCTCAACGGGATCGGCAGAGGCCGGGGCGCGGCATGACAGAAGGGAGAGGCGGACGAACGCCCGAATGGGGCGATGGACCGGGCGACATGCGAGGCGGCGAGTTCTAGCAGAGTGGACCAGAGTCGAATGACAGACGGTGGGGTGAATCACGCGGTGGAGAACGTGCCGGAGAAATCGCTATCCGACCGGGGAGAACTGGCCCTTGCACGAGAAGACCGAGGGAAGGGTGGCGAAGCCGCCCCGGACTCGCGCGACGGCGTAGAGAGCATGAATGGAGCAGACGGCTCCATGCTTGCTGGCAGCGGAAACGGGGGAGGCATTCAGGCGGAACGTGACGGTGCTACGCTGGACCTCGACGCCCTCGTTCTGAGCGACGACGCGCGGAGCGACATAGTCTCTCGCCTGAAGCGCATCGAGGGCCAGGCCAGGGGCATCAGGAAAATGATCGAGGACGGGCGGAGCTGCGAGGACGTGATCATCCAGGTGGCGGCGTTGAAGGCCGCGGTGGCTCAGGTCGGCATAGCCATTGCCGGGTCTCACTTGGTGGACTGCGTAGCGCGTGACATGGAGGCAAGCCCAGCGAGCCGGGCGGCGCTCGCGAGGTTTGTGAAGATCTTCAGCAAGCTGTCGTGATTGCCTGCGCGACTTCGGTCGTCGCGCAAGGATTCAGGGGTTGCCCGATTCCAGGCATATGTTCTGACCCGAGCTGTGAACCTATACTGTGGCCTCATTCATAGATTGAGATTCATGGATTGAGGAGCATCCGTAACAAACGTCAACCACCGTCGACGATAGCCTGGATCCTAGAATCACTACTTGGAAAGAGCGGAAAGGAAGGGTTGGTATGACGAAGGGAGTCATTGAGGTAAGCGACGCCACTTTCGCTCAAGAGGTGCTGAAATCTGAAGAGCCGGTGCTCGTGGATTTCTGGGCGGAGTGGTGCGGTCCGTGCAGAATGATGGCGCCCGTGGTCGAGGACATCGCCACGGACTACGCGGGCAGAATGAAGGTAGCCAAGCTGAACGTGGACGAGAACCGCGTGTCCGCGACCACGTACGGCATAATGAGCATCCCCACCCTCGCGCTGTTCAAGGGAGGCCAGCTGGTCCAGAAGTTCGTGGGGTTCATGCCCAAGCACGAGCTGGCGAGGAGGATCGACGCCGTCCTGTAGGTTGGCATGCCGACATGCCGCCATAGCCGCGTTGGCACGCCGGTAAGACCTGTGTCATAGGACAGGGGAGCCCGGCCACCTCGGCGGGTCCGAGGAACGCGGGCATCATCCCGGCTAGCCAGAGGAGAGCTTGCATTTCGGCGAGCCAGAGGGGGAGCCGGTGCATGCCGGCGAGCCACAGGGGTTCGGTGCTTGTGAACACGTAACTTGTGCGACCTTGCGTGACCGCGATCATGAGGCACGCGCCGACCGTACCCGGCCGGCGCGTGCCTCATGCCGTCGTGCTTGTGACTGTGGCCTCAGAGGTACGATCGTTGTGGGTAGCGCGGCTGTGCGAACCCAGTGTGTCTGTACAGTACATATAGTATGTGGAAGGTATGCTGTGCCAGAGGGAGAATGAATGGAAGGGAAAGAGAGGAGGGAATTGCTTTGTGAAATGGCCTAGAATTCTCCTCGGCGTTGTAGTCGCACTAATCGGGTTGTGGCTGCTGCTCTACAACTTGGACGTGGTGTCCTCGGTACCTTGGTTCTGGTGGCCTCTCGCGCCCCTCGGGCTCGGGGCGATTCTGCACTGGATGGCGTTTGCTGAGAAGGGAGCGGAAGGGCTTTTCATCCCGGGCGGGTTTCTCACCACCGTCGGGGCTCTCTTCCTGGCATGTCAGTTCTTTGGATGGGACATTCTCGAGTATCTATGGCCCGTCTTTCCGCTGGCGGTGGGCGTAGGCTTTCTGGAAACGTATCTCTTCGGCGGGCGGCGCGTGGAATTCCTCATACCCGCGGTGCCCACGCTAGGCGCGGGCGTCGTGGGGCTTTCAGCGACGCTCGGCCGGGAGATCGGAAGGTGGCTATTGCCCGCCGCGATCATAGTGATCGGGTTCTTGATGCTGCTGGCCCCGGGAGCTGGTCGGCGGCGAGGGCCGCGCGCGGAATGAACCGGGGCCGGCTACTTCGGCTTTACTTTGGCTTTGCCTGCGATCAGGCCGGGCGCGCCCGCCTACGGCGAAGAGCACCGCCAGCGGCCGCGTGTTTAGGGGCGTGGCTCCACTGCATTCAATGGCTCGTGTGAGCGCAAGTACAGGTCGAAAAGCAAGTTCTTGACAGCTTCGCCGAAGCCTTTATCGTCGGTGATGCGCTTGTAGAGCTCGAAGTTGGAGTCCACGATTTCCTGAACCAGTTCATCAACCTTTTGGTCGAATGTTAGGCGCACATTCTCGCGTGTGTTCACCCGAGCGCTTGCGTCGAGAGCGGGGTCGGCATCGAGCTTGGCCATGACTTGGCCCAGCGTGACGTGGTGCTCTGGTCCGAGATTGAGGCCAAAGCGCTCGTTCAGCTCGGCAATGATGCGCGAGAGCGGCTCCAGTTCCTCCGGTGCGACCCCATACCGGCCCTTGGTGCTTTGCGGATCGAGCAGGCCGGATCTTCGGTCGAGCGTGATCCTGCCGCTTGACGTTTGTTGAATACGGTAGGATTCCATGTCGATGTTTTGTTGCACTTCCCAGGGTAGTGTATCACGATCGGCAGGTAGCAGGCGTCGCAGGTGGCGCGCAAAAACATACAGTTTCTCCAGGTCGGGGTCGGCGAAGGTGAGCACCTGTGCCAAGAAGGCGTAGAGCCGGATGAAGTCAGTGAGTTGGCCGCGAAAATCCTGCTGCTCATCCTTGGCCAATCCGCGGAACCGATCCACCACGGGGGCCAGGGCCGCATACAGTTGGTCCTGGGTGGCCCTCTTGTCGAAGTACAGCTTGGCAAAGGCGTTTATGTCCTGCTCGGTGTATACAGGGAAGCCAGCTAGGCGCGTCTGGATCTCGTAAAGCAAGTTCGGATCGGTCGCCTCGGATAGCAATGTCGTTTCGTAATACGGTTCAAAGGCCGCTTTGATCTCGTCGGCCTCGTTAGCGAAGTCGAGGACTATCGGGCCCCTCTTTTCAGGATGGGTGCGGTTCAGCCGCGAGAGCGTCTGTACAGCGTTCACCCCGCCCAGTTTTTTGTCCACATACATCGTGTGCAGGAGGGGCTGGTCGAAGCCGGTTTGGAACTTGTTGGCAACGATCAGGAAGCGGTACACCGAGCGCTCGAAGGCCTTCGCGGTCTGGGCTTCCGGGAAGCCGTTCATGCCGGCTTCGGTGTACGACTGGCCGCCATCCTGCACCGTCCCCGAGAAGGCGACCAGCGCCTTGAATGGATACCCGCGCTTCGCCAAGTACTCGTCTAGGGCGAGCTTGTAGCGCACTGCGTGAAGGCGCGAACGGGTGACGATCATCGCTTTCGCCCTGCCGCCGATCTCGCCCTGTACATGCGCCGCGAAGTGCTCGACCATAATACGCACTTTCTCGTCGATGGCGTGCGGATGGAGCTCCACGAATGATTTTAGCAGGTACTCGGCCTTTTTCTTGTCGTACCGGGGGTCGTCCCCGATCTTCTTGAGCAACCGCCAGTAGGCCTTGTACGTGGTGTAGTTGGCAAGCACATCCAGAATAAACCCTTCCTCGATGGCCTGGCGCATACTGTAGAGGTGGAACGGCTCGAACTTCCCGTCAGAGCGCCTGGTGCCGAAAAGCTCGAGCGTTTTGGGCTTGGGCGTGGCGGTGAAGGCGAACATGGAGAGATTCGGCAGCCGCCCGCGCTTTTCGATCTCTGCGAGAATCGCCCTCTCGAGCTCCTCCTCAGGTGTTGCCGCCTGAGCCTCCTCGTGTTCCGCCTCCTCGAGCGAAACCGAGGCCAGCACGGCCTTGAGGCTCTTCGTGCTCTCGCCCGACTGAGAGGAGTGGGCTTCATCTACGATCACGGCGAAGCGCTTGCCGGGGAGCTCACCGATCTGGTTCACGATGACAGGGAACTTCTGAAGCGTCGTGACGATGATCGTCTTGCCAGACTCCAGCGCCTCCTTGAGCTGGCGCGACGTGGTGTCGATGTTTTCCACCACTCCCAGCGTCTGCTCGAACTGCCGCATGGTGCGCTGCAGTTGTCGGTCAAGCACCCGCCGGTCGGTGACGACTACGATGGAGTCGAAAACTCGCCGGTTTCTGGCGTCGTGCAAGGTTGCCAATTGATGCGCCAGCCAGGCGATGGTGAAACTCTTGCCGCTTCCCGCCGAGTGCTGAATGAGGTAGCGTTGCCCCGGGCCATACGCTCGGGCATGGGCGATGAGCTTGCGCACGCAGTCGAGCTGGTGGTAGCGTGGGAAGATGAGAAAGCTCCGGCCGTTCTTGCGCCCCTTCTCATCCTCCTCTTCCACCTCGTGGATGAACTGGCGTATGAGGTCGAGCACGCTGTCGCGCGCCCAGGTTTCGTCCCACAAGTAGCTCGTGGCGTAGCCCGCGCGTGTGGGTGGCACTGGCGGATTTCCCGCGCCGCCAAAGCGGCCCTGGTTGAAAGGCAGGAAGCGCGTCTTCGTGCCTTGCAAATGGGTGGTCACATAGACGAGATCGGGGTCGACAGCGAAGTGCGCCAGACACCGGCCATAGGCGAAGAGCGGCTCGCGGGGGTCTCGGTCGGTTTTGTACTGCCGCATCGCGTCTTCCACCGTCTGGCCGGTGAGCAGGTTTTTGAGTTCGGCGGTGAAGACGGGGATGCCATTCAGAAACAGCACGAGATCGATGCTCTTCTCGTTCTTGGTGCTGTAGCGGAGCTGGCGGACGACGGAGAAGATGTTCGCCTGGTAGAGGCTCCTCGTTTCCTCGTTGAGCCCGCTGGCCGGGCGGAAGTAGGCGAGCTTGAACTTGCAGCCCGAATCCTTAATGCCATTGCGCAGCACATCCAGCGCTCCGCGGCGCTCGATTTCGGAAGAAAGCCGCTTGAGGAACTGCTCCTTCACCGGTGCGCCGTGGTGCTGCTTGAGCTTGGCCCATTCCTTGGGCTGAGTGGCGAGGACGAAGTCCACCACATCGCGCGGGATCAGGCAAAGCGTGCGGTCGTAATCCTCGGGTCGGCGCTTGTGGTAGCCGCCCGGCGGCATCTCGCCGTACGGTGCCGGCGTCTCGCGCACGGCGCCGGCGTCGCCATCGCCAGCGTAGGCATCGGGGCCATACTGGAGCAATGACGCCTCGATGGCGTCTTCAAGACTGTGCTCGGAGATGTCCGGGCTCATAGCGGCGCCATCCTTTCGCTCAATGCTTCAAGGTAGCGATCATACACAAGAGTCTCCCCCGAAAAAGCCCTGATTCCTAAGCACATCAGCTTTCCAAAGGGACTGATTCCACCGGTACACCGATTTGAACTGCCACTGGAGTCCAGATATCTATGTCTTCAGCATCGACCTCTATGCTCACAACGAGAGCATACCGAGCGCCGACCTCACTGCGGTCGCGCGTGGGCTGATCCTTCCACCAGCCGGATATAGGGTACACACCGATGACACCCCGTTCAGCGAGATCCGCTGCGGTACCTTCCCAGATGTCGGAGTGGAGCGAACCTTTGTTGCGGGCCTGCTCACCGAGTAACCATCCCTCCGAATCCGACCCGCTTGTCGGCCTATCTTCGTCCTCGTCAAGTGCTCGCTGGTTCAGTCTCTTCCTGAAATCGTCCCTACTTTCTGCGGGTAATTTGACGTCGAACCGGAAGCCGTGAGACGCATAACGGTATCGGCGCTTCCACCCACGTCGCCCAGGGTTCGGCTCAATAAAGTATGATAAAGTGACCCGCAGACGAACTCGGGTTTCCCCGAGATCTAACAGAACTTCCCTGGGCCATGGCAGATCATGCAGATGCATCTCGTGCATTTTGCGATCCTTGAACGGATGCAAGGTCGCTTGGGCGACCAGTGTCAGCGCGTCATTTGCACTGCGCAAGGCGCGTTCCAGGTTGGGGACACCGAAACCATATCGGCGTACTAACTTGGCCCTGTCGCGCTTCCCCCTGGCGTTTCCAAGGTGCGCCTCCATGGCTGGCGTCCATCTTGCCGAGTGGACGATCAACGCACGGACGGTCTCAGGCCAGAACTCAGGATACTCAGCACGTACGATTGCTGCCATGCGCGCGACCTGTGCTGTTGCCGCACTCGTCGCGTATGAAAGCACAAGCGGCTTTACATTCGGTCTGTAATATGTGGACAATCCACAGAGATCGGGGACTGCATAGTCCGTGTCATTGCCGCTGCAAGCGACGTTGCCACCCTCGAATACCACCTCGGGCTTGATGGGCCAAATACCTTGAAACGTCACAGAAGTTGTACTCCAAGGCGAAAGGTCCCCCGGCGGGGAGACGGGCGACCAGTCGCTCCAGTCCGGATGTGTAATCACTGCTTTCTCGGTGTAGGCACCCACCGTAAGTACGTTCCAGGCCTGCGCTGGATCGTGCACCGCCTCGATATCGCTGCGATCGAGGTGCGCTGCTTCCAGCCGGTCAGCGGGTACGTTGCCCGCGCTCACAACGAAAAGCCGCCGTGCAGCTCCCTCAGCGCCATTCAGGTAGCACAGCCCTTGCGTTGCCGGGTCGAACACACGCCCAGCCGCGAGGGCGTCGAGTGCCGCCGACCACGAAGTAGGCTGACCACGGTCGCGCCCGTCGAGCGTCGTCACCGCGAGTGAGAATACCCGGGGTCGGTGAGGGGCAGAGACTTCTGGTCGGGCTACCGCTTGTGCCGTGATCGCACCATAAAGCTCCGGGTGATTTACGCCGTGTGGGGGCAAGATCTTCACCGACTCGATGCGGTGGCACAGACGCACCGGGGTGCGTGCGGTCAGGACAGCCACAAGATCACCGTACAGAGCGAGGCCTGCCATTTCTGTTCCATGCCCCATGTTGTCGGGCCCACCGCCATCGTCGTGTCCGCCCCACGCGGGATCTACCGCACTAGCATCGGACGAAGCGATCGCCAGATCCAGTAGCGGATGGGCGCGCGTCACACCCGTATCGAGGATGCATACCGCCGGCGCATCTTTCGGCGGCGGTGTAGTGCGCCTTACGAGGTCTTCAATCCACGCGGCCTGTTCTTTCGCGGGCATGTCCACAAAAAACGCGGCACTTTCCTTTGCTCGCCGCACCTCGGCGACATCATTCAAGACGTCCAGGGATCCGGAAAGCTGCTGTTCCGTTCCCCACACCAGGACGACGATTCGATCATCGAATGCGAGGCGGCGCTCACCCAGGGAAAGCCCAACCACCTGGGCGAACTCGTGAAGGCGTTCCAGCTCTCTCCCATCGTGACGGCGCAGCCATACCTCCCACCAGATCGCTTCACCTTCAACCGGATACGCCGCCGCGTCGTCCGTCCAGAGTGCACGCAGCGTTGCACGCCGAAGCTCCGCGATGCGATCGACCAGGTCCTTGTGCCGAGGTTCGCCCTTTTCGGTCTGCTCAGTTGCGTACTGCTCGAACTTTGTAACGAAGTGTTTGAATGCTCCATCTGGAAGGAATACGGTCGCACGCTGGACCGGTGGACGCTTGGGGTCGGGCTGGAAGCTCTGAACCGCCACCAGCTCGATGCCTTTGAGTCGGTCTTCTAGGGATTCGAGCTTGAGCTCGGTCCCGGGCGGACTTTCGAACTGGATATAAAGCCCCGGCTGCGCGCCACGCACGGTAACGCCCAACTCCGCACGGCGCCCCACCGCCTCCTCTTGCGCCCGCTGTAATGAGGCGCTTAGGGCCTTTGCGTGTGCCGAACGATCCTGCGGCCCCGCAAATGGTGTGAGCTTGATTCGCCTACCGTGCGGCCGGTACGGCTCGGCCGCCGGTGCGTCGGGCACAAGCAGGTGTCTCTTGTTGCGCGTCGCGCGCATCGGTCAATCCTCACCGTCCCGAGGTGTGCGCCTTGCGCCGCTCGTCAAGGGCTTCCAAGATCTCGGCCGTCTCAACGTACCGACGGTGCCCGAGAATCGCGTTCTTGGCTGCGTGTTCGCAGGCGCTCGTTATATCCGCATGGCTCAGTCCCTCGCTGGTCTCTGCCGCTTTCGCCCAATCTACCCGTGTCGTGTCGAGAAGTGCGAGTCGCGCGCGCATCACGTTCTCCGCTACCGCTGGCGACGGTAGCGGATATTCGATAACTGAGTCGAACCGTCGGAAAAGCGCGCGGTCGAGAAGCTGCGGATGGTTAGTGGCTGCGACGATGAGGCTCTCCGACTCATCCAATTCGAGAAACTGCAGGAAGGAACTGAGCACCCGCCGAATTTCGCCGACTTCGTTTCGCGCCGCGCGCTCTCCGCCGAGCGCATCAAACTCGTCGAACAGATAGACAGCTCGTGTCTCCCGGATGGCATCGAAAATGAGACGGAGCTTGGCTGCCGTCTCGCCGAGATACTTGGTAATGAGCCCATCAAGCTGGATGGTGAAGAGCGGCAGCCCCAACTCACCCGCAAGCACGGCAGCGGTCATCGTCTTGCCCGTGCCCGGTGGGCCAATCAAAAGCAGCTTGCGGAGGGGGGCAAAGCCGTACTCGCGGAGCGCCGCGCGGTTGCGTTGCTCGATGAGCACGCGCTCGATTCTTCTGTATACCGCTTCATCAAGCGTCATGTCTACAAGCCGGGTTTTTGGGTAGGCGGCAGTAAGGAGTCCCGCCAGTTCACCGCGCGGCTGAATGATCGCTACCGGCCTTGTGTGTTGGCCTGCCGGAAGAGTCTTCCCACGTGCCCGTGCCTGGTCC